>NZ_DBGS01000115.1:44493-90281 GCF_002295455.1 Thalassospira sp. UBA848
GGGCAATCTCGGCCCTTGTATCTGGTGTCGCCGGGATCGTGATCGGCATGGTCAATGGCGTGTCGTCCGCCCTTTCGGTTATCGGCATCAAGGTGTTCCCGGCGGTAATCCTTGGCGGGCTTGATTCAATTATCGGTGCCATTGTCGGCGGCGTGATCATTGGTCTNNATCATGGTGACCATCGGGCTTTCGATCTTCTTCCAGGCGGCGACCAAATGGATTTTCGGGGCGACGACAGCAACCTATCCGCAGGTGTTTGAAACCCGGTCGGTTAACCTGCTCGGCATGCAAATTGAGACGGCCTATATCATGAGCTTCGTGATCTCGTTGTTCATCATGGCCGGGTTCTATTGGTTCTTTAAATATTCCAAGCTTGGCCTTGCCATGCGCGCAACTGCCTTTGATCAGCAGGTTGCCCAAAGCCTTGGTATTTCCGTCAAAACCGTATTTGCGATGTCCTGGGCGATTTCCGCGCTTGTATCGGGCGTCGCCGGTATCGTGATCGGCATGGTCAACGGGGTTTCATCGGCGCTTTCGGTCATCGGGATCAAGGTGTTCCCGGCGGTGATCCTGGGCGGGCTTGATTCGATCGTTGGTGCGATTGTCGGTGGCGTGATTATCGGCCTTCTGGAAAACACCGCAGAGTTTGTCGATGGCCAGTATCTGCACTGGGGCAACCTATTCTCGATAGCACCATTCTACGTGCTGATCATTATCCTGTGCATCAAGCCGTATGGCCTGTTTGGCACCAAAGACATTGAACGTATCTAGGGGACGAGGAAAAGTACTATGGCTGGATTTTCTATACGTCCTTGCGGTGACTTCCGAACGACCTATCGGCAGGATACCCGCATCTTTGATACGACCTATATCCGCAACGCCGCGATCCTTGGCATCTTTGCCGTCGCTATGATCCCGTTTGTTCTGGATGGCTATTACGTCAACCTGTTCATTCAGATCTCGTATTTCGCGATTGCTGCACTTGGTCTGAATATTCTGGTTGGTTTTACCGGACAGATTTCGCTCGGCCATGCCGCGTTCTTTGGCTTTGGTGCCTTTGCATCGGCCTGGATCAACAACACGACAGGCATTCCGGTTTTGCTGTCGATCCCGCTGGCGGGTTTGATGACGGCGGCGGTCGGTATGCTGTTTGGATTGCCAGCGGCACGGATCAAGGGGCTTTATCTGGCAATTGCCACATTGGCCGCACAGTTCATTCTTGAAGATTTCTTTGCCCGTGCCGAATGGTTTACCGGTGGTTCCTATGGGGCGGCAGCCAATCCGATCAATGTGTTTGGCTATGAAATCTACGATGATTTCAGCTTCTTCTATGTCGCGCTGTTCTTCCTGGTGGTGATGTATCTGCTGGGCACCAACCTGATGCGGACCCGTGATGGTCGTGCCTTTGTCGCGGTGCGCGACCACTACCTTTCGGCTGAAATCATGGGCATCAACCTGACGAAATACCGTCTGATGAGCTTTGCCATTTCGTCTTTCTATGCCGGTGTCGGCGGGGCGATGTATGGCCATTATCTGGGCTTTGTCTCGGCGGAGGGCTTTACCATTCTGCTGTCGATCCAGTTCCTGGGCATGATCATCATCGGGGGACTTGGGTCGGTCAAAGGAACCCTGATGGGAACGGTATTCATGGTTCTGTTGCCCGAAGTCATGGAAAGCGGTGTCAGCGCGCTCAGCGTTTTTGAATGGGCCAATTCGACGGCTGTGACCGACGGGCTGGCTTACATCAAGGAGATGGCAATTGGTCTGGCCATCATCCTTTTCCTGATCTTTGAGCCGGATGGGCTTGCCCATCGCTGGCAACAGATCAGGGCGTACTGGAAGCTTTATCCCTTCTCGTACTGATCAAAACCCCGAACCCGGCCCGCTTATAAAAACCAAAAGGGCCGGGGGGTAAAACGGGGCGACCGGGAGGCTATCTTTGATGAAAACGTCCAAGGGAGACGTCGTTATGAAGAGACTAATTGCTGCAACCGCGATGGTTGCGACCGGCCTGTCATTCTCGGCAGCACAAGCAGATGACGATATGGTCTTTGTCGGCCATTTGATGGATATCACCGGCCCGACCGGCTTCATCGGCAAATTCTATGCAGATGGTGTGCGCGATGCGCTGTCATACATCAACACCCATGGCGGTATCGATGGCACGGTGATGGATTCAGAGTCCGTCGACTATGCCTATAAGGTTCCACAGGCAATTGCCAACTACAAGAAATGGCGTTCGCGCAATGAAATGGTTGCGATGCAGGGTTGGGGCACGGGTGATACCGAAGCCCTTATCAGCTTCGTTGCCAAGGACAAGGTCCCGGTCTATTCCGCGTCCTATTCCGGTCATCTGACCGATCCGACCGGCAAAAACCCGAAAACCGCAAAACCGGCGCCGTATAACTTCTTCTATGGAGCATCCTATTCCGATGCATGTCGTGCACTGGTTCAATGGGCTGCAGAAGACTGGAAATCCACGGGCGGTTCCGGCAAACCGATCTTCTCGCATATCGGGGATAACCATCCGTATCCGAACGCACCAAAAGAAGCCTGTGCGGAATATGCAACCGAGCTTGGCTTTGAGGTAACCGCGCCGGTCGTGGTTTCGATGAAGCCGGGTGATTTCAAGGCACAGTGCCTGACCCTTAAGGAAGCCGGGACCAACTATGGTTACCTTGGCAACCTTGGTCCGTCGGTTGTGTCGCTGGTAAAATCCTGTGACACGGTTGGTGCCACGCCGAAATGGCTCGCCAATATTTGGGCGGGTGACTACGAAACGCTTAAAACCATCGGCGATGTTGAAAACTATGTCTTCCCGGCGATGACCAGCTTCTGGACGGACGAAGGCGTTCCGGGCATGGAACTGGTGCGTGAAATCTCCAAGATGTCGGACAGCTCTGGCGAAGAGTTACGCACCCATCACTATATTCGTGGCATTTGCTCTGCCTATTACATGAAAGAAGCGATGGAATGGGCAAAAGCCAATGGCGGGATTACCGGTGAGAACATCAAGGCAGGCATGTATGCCCGCCAGAACTGGGTACCTGCCGGTCTGGAAGGCGTGTGCATGGAAGCAACCTGGACCGCCGAAGACCATCGCGGCATCAATACCGTCAATATCTATAACGGTAGCGCCAAGGGCGGTGAAGCAACGGTCGAGAAAGTAACGACTGTAACGCTGCCGCGTCGTGACGACTGGCTTGGTTACTAAGACCATCCAGTAAGACGAATGTCTCCCAGACTGTTCGGGGGCAGGGCAAAAGACGCGAAATGCCTTGCCCCCGGCAGCTGGAGATCACAAGACGAACATTCGAAAGGGACACCATGGCTGAGCCCGCCCGCAAAATTGAAACCGCCGAGCCGATGTTGTCGGTCAATAACATCGAAGTTGTTTATGACGAGGTGATCCTTGTCCTGCGCGGGGTATCGCTTGAAGTGCCGCAAGGCAAAATCGTGACCCTTCTTGGCCCGAACGGTGCTGGTAAATCCACAACGCTCAAGGCGATATCGGGTTTGCTGAAAACCGAAGACGGTGAAGTCACCCGTGGTGACATCAGTTTCATGGGCAACCAGATTGCCAATGGCAATCCCGAGGATATCGTGCGCTCCGGCCTGTTCCAGGTCATGGAAGGTCGCCGTATCATCGAGGACATGACCTGCATCGAAAACCTGCGTCTTGGCGCCTATACGCGCAAGGACAACAAGGTCAAAGAAGATATCGAGATGGTCTTTGAATACTTCCCGCGTCTCAAGGAGCGAACAGGCCTTGCCGGTTACCTTTCTGGCGGGGAGCAGCAGATGCTGGCCATCGGGCGTGCACTGATGGCGCGACCCAAAATGATCCTGCTTGATGAACCGTCGATGGGGCTTTCGCCGCTTCTGGTCAAGGAAGTGTTCGGGATCATCGAAAAGATCAATCGTGAACAGGGCATCACCATGCTCATCGTTGAACAGAACGCCAACTTTGCGCTCAAGGTTGCCGACTATGGCTATATCATGGAAAGCGGTAAGGTTGTTCTGGATGGTACCCGTGACGAGCTTCTTAATAACGAGGACGTCAAGGAGTTCTATCTGGGCGGCGGTTCTGAAGAACGCAAAAGCTTCAAGAACATCAAGTCCTATAAGCGCCGCAAACGTTGGCTCTAGGATGAATGCGCCAACCACACCCATGTCCGTGGTTGGCGGCCTTTGAATGAAAGACGGGTATGATGCTAAAGACTTATTTTGACGAACGCGAAACGCGAACCCCGGCAACTCGCGAAGCCGGGCTGATGGCCGCACTGCCGCGTATCTTGCATCATGCCAAGTCACAATCGCTGGCTTATGGCAGGCTATTGGCCGATGTCGAGCCGCAAACAGTCACCACCCGCGAGGCGCTGGCGAAACTGCCGCTTACGCGCAAGTCGGATCTGATTGATGCGCAGGCCAAGGAGCCGCCGCTTGCGGGCCTGAACGCGACGCCGGTCCCGGCGATGGCGCGCCTGTTCCAAAGCCCCGGGCCGATTTACGATCCGCAAGGAAAAGGCGATGACTGGTGGCGGATGGGCCGTGCGTTCTTTGCGGCTGGCTTCCGCCCCGGCGATATTGTGCATAACTGCCTGTCCTATCACCTGACACCGGGTGGGTTCATTTTTGACAGTGGTGCCCGAGCCTGTGGGTGTGTTGTCGTTCCGGCCGGAGTTGGGCAAAGCGAAGCACAGGTCAAGGCGATCAGTGATCTTAAACCAACCGGATATAGCGGTACGCCATCCTTCCTGAAAATCCTGATCGAAAAGGCCGAGGAACTTGGTGCGGATATTTCATCCATCAAGCGCGCACTGGTATCGGGCGAAGCGCTGCCTGAAAGTCTGCGGTCGTGGTTTGCCGAACGCGATATCGCCATGCTGCAATGTTACGCCAGTGCCGATCTAGGCCTGATTGCGTATGAAAGCGATGCCAAGGACGGCATGATTGTTGCCGAAGACATCATTCTTGAAATCGTCCGTCCGGGCACCGGTGAGCCGGTGGCAGAGGGCGAGGTTGGCGAAGTCGTCGTTACCACGCTTAACATGGACTATCCGCTGATCCGGTTCGCTACCGGCGACTTGTCGACAATTGCCGAGGGTGAAAGTGCCTGTGGTCGCACAAACCATCGTATCAAGGGCTGGATGGGGCGTGCCGATCAGACCACCAAGATCAAGGGCATGTTTGTTCATCCGCAACAGATCGGCGAAATCGTCAAACGTCATGGCGATATTGCCAAGGCGCGCCTGGTCGTTACCCGCGAAAACGAAAACGACATCATGACCCTTACCTGCGAGGGTATTGATGACGGCCAGATTGAAGCGATTGCCGACACGCTTGCCAGTGTTTGCAAACTGCGCGGCACGGTTTTGGCCACAGAGGTCGGCAGTCTGCCCAATGACGGCAAGGTGATTGATGATCAGCGTGATCTGACCTGATTAGGTTCACTGACTTAGTGTTTCATTCCCGCTCGGGAAACCTGTGCCGCTCGGCTTTGCCGGCGGCACTTTTTTCTAGATCAAGCTGGCTGCTTTAAGCACCAGACCACCTGCAAGCAGCGTGAGTGCCGCTCCGACGATCACGTTTTTCAGGGAAAGCACAGACCCGTCGCCGTGGTCGTGATCATGATCATGATCGTGCCCGTGGTCGTGGTCGTGGCCACCATGATCATGCTCGTGGTCGTGCTGTGCTGCTTTCTGACCTTCGCGGCGAAGCCACAGCAGGATGCCAATCAGCCCAAAGGCCGCGATGTTGAGGAACAGCGTATAATTGACGCCAAAGGCACTGACCTCGGCGATGTCACGGCTGCTTTCAGGCAGGGCACCAATTGCGACAAAGGCATAGTGCAGGATAAGAGCCGTCGCGACGATACTGGCATACATGACCCCCGCGATATAAAGCGCGGTTTTCCAGCCATAATAACGGGCATTAACCTTGACCAGTGGCGGGACCATCAGGTCCGAATAGATAAAGCCCATAATCCCGGCAAAGCTGACACCCCCGGCGCTCAGAACAGTGGCCAACGGAATGTTACCCATCGAGCCGATAAAGGTCGCGGCGGCGACAAATGGCGCGACAAGAGCGTTTTCGAGAACGGTCACGAACGGCAAGTCTGCGGCTTTACCGGTGCCGTCCCCGGCAAGGAACAAGGTCTGCCAGAATTCGGCAGGCACAAAGACCGCAATAAAGCCGGCAATCGTGAAACCAATCAGGATTTCACGCCAGACCATCTGCCATTCCATGACAAAGCGGTTGCCGACCTGCTGCCAGCCTTCCCGCGACTTGATGCGTTTCTTCCAGTCGAAGTCGTCTTCTTCGCTGCCGGTTTCTTCATCGGCATGCTGCTTTGCGGCTTCAATCATCTCCTTGGGATATGTCACGCGAATCAGGACGGCGGAAATCGCAATCATCAGGATACCACCGATGATTTCGGCGGCCAGAAACTGCCAGCCAAGAAACAGGAAGATCAAAACGCCAAGTTCAATGACCAGGTTGGTCGATGCGAACATGAAAGCGACTGTGGCAATGAAATGCGCGCCTTTCTGAAACAGGGATCGTGCTGCCGAAAGGGCCGCAAACGAGCAGGAACTGGATATGGCACCAAACAGACCGGCAAGCGAAACACTACCGACCCCGGCGTCGCCCATATGCGCAGTCAGGCGGTTTTTGGGGACGAAAACCTGAATCGCGGCACTGATGGCGTAGCCAAGCACAAACGCCCACAGCGCGTTCCAGAAGAAACCAAGTGCGGTGGTGACGCCGTTTGAATATTGATCAAGCAAATCCATTGTGGCCCTCCTGCGATTTCAGGTATCGGGGTATTGAAGGAACGGCTGGAAAGATGAAGTGTTCCAAGATAGGCATTCGCCAACATCTGTGTATGATGGCCGAAATACCAAAAAAACTGCGGGGGAAGCACGGTGCGTACGGGCAAGAGTTTTGCCGTTTCCATGATTACAATCTGTCAGTTGATGGCGCTTGCGCTGTGGTTTTCCGCAACAGCGGTGCTGCCACAATTGCGCAGCGAATTTGGCATCGGTGCGTTGCAGTCGTCGCTGTTTACCAGCGCGGTCTTGCTGGGCTTTGTTCTGGGAACCGTGATCAGTGCGATCCTTGGTCTGGCGGATCGGATCGACCCCCGGCGTTTCTGGGCGGCATCGGCGATTATTGCCGCGACCGCCAATCTTATGATCCTTGTTGTCCCGATTGACGGGGTCGTGGTGATTGTGCTGCGCCTGATCACTGGGGTCTGCATGGCGGGGATTTATCCGATCGGCATGAAGATGGTGGCAACCTGGTCACGCGGAGATACCGGGTTTCTGGTGGGGCTTCTGGTCGGGGCACTGACCATGGGGTCTGCCATGCCGCACCTGTTTGCGGTCGCCGTGCCGCTTGACTGGCGGTACGTGATCATTACCGCCAGTATAACGGCTTATATCGCGGCAATTGCCGTCTTGTTTGTACATCTTGGCGGCACACCGGGACGGTCGCCCCGCTTTGATCCAAGAATGGTTGGCAAGATCTGGTCAAACAAGGCGCTGCGTCATGCCTGCTATGGCTATTTCGGCCACATGTGGGAACTTTATGCCATGTGGGGCTGGATCGGCCTGTTCCTGTATGGGGCATTTTCGGATCGTGTGATGGATAATCCCGGTGTCTGGTCCGCGCTTTCGACCTTTGCCATTGTTGGCATCGGTGCGTTCGGGTCCTTGGCCGGGGGATATTACGCTGACCGGATTGGCAGAACGACAGTGACGATAGCCGCCATGATCGTGAGTGGCACCTGTGCGATGGTTGCCGGTGGGTTGTCCGATGCCCCGATCATCCTTCTTATTGTTGTCTGCATCGTTTGGGGGATCTCCGTGATTGCGGATTCCGCGCAGTTTTCGTCCTGTGTGATCGAACTGGCCGATCCCCATCAGGTCGGCACGGCATTAACCCTGCAAAATGCCATCGGTTTCCTGATCGCGCTTGTTTCGATCCATCTTGTGCCGGTGGTTGCGGATCATGCTGGTTGGTGGGGGGCGTTTGCCATGCTGGCCGGAGGTCCCGTTTTGGGGACCATTGCCATGGTTCGTTTGCGCATGATGCCAGAGGCAATACAGCTTGCGGGTGGTAAAAAGTGACTTTTTGACCGCGCCCGGTTGTAATTTTTGGTGATCGTCTTCACTTGACAGCAGCAAGGTAAAAAGCTGCTCTGTTTGGGTTTTCTTGACCAATATCAGTACTAATATTAACTTCTGGCGGAATTTTCTTGCTGTCTCGCGTTGGGGGCGATGCGGCGAATATCCAAAAATAAGGGTCCTTCATGAGTCTCACCCTCATTGTTTTGCTTCCCTTCATTGGGGCGGTCTTACCCGCCATAATGATTAGGGCCGGGCGCAATGCATGTGCCACAGCGACCGGTTCTGTCACGCTGCTTGCCCTGATCTTGCTAATGGCAAAGGCCCCAGCGGTCATCGCCGGCGAGGTATTTCAGGTCAGTTATAGTTGGCTGCCGGAACTGGGTCTGAATGTGACCTTCTTCCTGGATGGGCTTGGGTTGCTGTTCGCGACCCTCATCCTTGGCATTGGCTTGCTGATTATCATTTATGCGCGGTTCTATCTTTCCAAGGACGATCCGATGGGCAGGTTCTATGTGTTCCTGCTTCTGTTCCAGGGGGCCATGGTCGGTATCGTTCTTTCTGATAACATACTGCTGCTGCTGATTTTCTGGGAACTGACATCGCTGTCTTCGTTCCTGTTGATCGGGTATTGGAAGCATCTTCCGGCCGGCCGACAGGGGGCGCGTATGGCGCTTGCCGTGACCGGGGCCGGTGGTTTGGCGATGATTGCCGGGATGCTGATCCTTGGCGACATTGTCGGGTCCTATGACCTGACTGTCATCTTGCAGAATGCCGATCTCATCCAGGCATCGCCGATGTATCTGCCGGCCTTGATCCTGATTTTGTTGGGCTGCTTTACCAAATCCGCACAGTTCCCGTTCCACTTCTGGCTGCCGCACGCGATGGCGGCACCAACGCCGGTTTCGGCCTATCTGCACTCGGCCACGATGGTGAAGGCGGGCATCTTCCTGATGGCGCGTATGTGGCCGGTTCTGTCTGGCACGCCGGAATGGTTCTATATCGTTGCAACGGCTGGTCTGGTGACCATGGTGCTGGGCGCATGGATTGCCATCTTCAAGCATGACCTTAAAGGGCTTCTGGCGTTTTCGACGGTCAGCCACCTTGGTCTTGTGACCATGCTGCTTGGTTTCGGAACGCCGATGGCTGCTGTGGCTGGCGTGTTCCATATCATCAACCACGCGACCTTCAAGGCCGCCCTGTTTATGACGGCCGGTATTATTGATCATGAAACCGGAACCCGTGACATTCGGCGCTTTGGCGGTTTGCTTAACCTGATGCCGATTGCCGGGACCATCGGAATTATCACTGCGGCTTCGATGGCCGGTGTCATTCCGTTCAATGGTTTCATTTCCAAGGAAATGATGCTCGAAGAAGCATGGCACACCATGTGGCTGGATCAGAACTGGGTGGTGCCGCTGTTGGCGACGGTGGGTGCCCTGTTCTCGGTGGCGTATTCCTTCCGGTTTATCTTCCATGTCTGGCTTGGTAAGCCGCGCGATGAAAACCTGCCGCACCATCCGCATGATCCGCCATTTGGCATGTGGGCACCGCCCGCACTGTTGACGGTTCTGGTTGTGCTGATCGGTCTGTTCCCCTCCGTCATTGCCGGTCCGCTGGTTGCGGCGACCGCTGGTGCTGTTATCGGGGGCGAATTGCCGGAATATTATCTGTCCCTTTGGCATGGCCTGACACCCGCCCTTGGCATGAGCGTGATTGCCCTTATCGGTGGTTCGCTGTTGCTGATGCGCCATGGGGGACTGATGTCAGTGACCGCGAACCTGTCGCGTCCGGATGCCAAGGCAATGTTTGATTGCGGGATTGCCAAGGCTGTCGCACTGAGCCGACTGGTTTCTGACAACCTGCATAATGGATCGCTGCAGCGTTACCTTGCGATCATGGTGATCGGCTCGATTGGTATTGGTCTTTCGGGCTTCTATGCCCAGCCGGACTTCCAGTCGGGCTCGCGCGAGCTTCTTGAAGTTTCACCGCCTGCAGCCATTGGCTGGCTGTTGTTGGTCGTGACCTGTGTGGCCGCCGTCTTCATGCATCACAACCGTTTGCTGACCTTGCTTCTGGTTGGTGTGGTTGGCCTGATCGTGTCGCTTGGCTTCATCTATCTTTCCGCACCCGACCTTGCCCTGACGCAGATCTCGGTTGAGGTGGTGACGGTCATTTTGATGTTGCTGGCACTTAATATCCTGCCCAAGGAAACACCAAAGGAAAGCACGCCAGGACGCAAAATGCGCGATGGCATTGTTTCCATCGCCGCGGGTCTTGGTGTCGGCGGGGCGATCTGGGCGATCATGACACGTGACCTGACAAACTCGATCTCGTCCTATCATCTGGCGAATTCCAAGGTCGAAGGTGGCGGGACCAACGTTGTTAACGTGATCCTCGTTGACTTCCGTGGCTTTGATACCTTTGGCGAAATCATCGTTCTGGGGATCGCGGCACTTTCGATCTTTGCACTGATTGAAACCGTAACCCAGGGCGAGGCCGCAAAACGTCTTGCCAACTGGGTGGTGGATCATCGTCGCTCGGCCGATCGTCATCCGATGATGATGGTGGTCGCCACGCGTGTGATGCTTCCGCTGTCATTGATGGTGGGGGTTTATATCTTCCTGCGCGGCCATAACGAACCGGGCGGTGGCTTTATCGCTGGTCTGGTCGTCTCAGTTGCACTGGTTATGCAGTATATGGCGTCTGGCTTTGGCTGGACCCAGAACCGCATGAAGGTCAATTACCATGGCATGATCGGCCTTGGTGTGATTGCGGCGGCGATTACCGGTGTGTCGGCGTGGGTGGCTGGTTTGCCATTCCTGACCAGCGGGTTCGTTCATGTCCACCTGCCCATCGTTGGCGAGTTCGAACTGGCATCGGCCATGGGCTTTGACCTTGGTGTGTTCCTGACCGTGGTCGGGGCCGTGATGCTTGCCCTTGCCAAACTCTCGCAGGTCGAACGTATGGCCGAACATGTCGATATAAATGCCGAACCGATGGATCATGATCCGTCGGCAACGGCAGCACCGGCAGCATCACCGGAAAAGGAGGCCTGATATGGAATTTCTTGTAGCAAGCAGTATTGGGCTTCTGACCATGTGCGGCACCTATTTGCTGCTGCGTGGTCGAACCTTCCCGGTTGTTGTTGGCTTGGCCATGCTGTCCTATGCGGTGAACGTTTTCCTGTTCGCCATGGGGCGCCTGACCATCAATATGCCGCCGATCCTGCGCGATGGTGTTACCGAATACACTGATCCGTTGCCACAGGCGCTTGTCCTGACGGCGATTGTGATTTCATTTGGTATGACGGCACTTATCGTTGTTTTGTCGATCCGGACTTTCCTTGAGATCGGCAATGACCATGTTGACGGTCGCCCGGCTGGCGCGCCATCCGAAGCAGGAGATAAAAACTGATGGGTGACTGGATTGTTGTTCCCATAGTGCTGCCCGCCGTGATGGCCGCCCTGATTGTTCTGGCGGTGCGTCACGACATCATTTTGCAGCGTGTGTTTTCGATTACCGCAACCGTTGCCCTTGTGGCGGTGACGCTGTCGCTTCTGATCTTTGCCAGCGGCAATGGTCCGGAAATGTACGCGTTGTCGGACTGGCCGGCACCGTTTGGCATTGTTCTGGTGCTTGATCGTCTGTCAGCGATGATGGTGTTTCTGACATCGCTTCTGGGTCTTGGTGTTGTTCTGTTTGCCTCAAGCGAATGGGACAAGCGGGGCAAGCATTTCCATGCCCTGTTCCAGTTCCAGCTGATGGGGGTGAACGGTGCATTCCTGACCGGTGACATCTTTAACCTGTTTGTCTTCTTCGAAGTTCTGCTGATCGCATCCTATGGCCTGATGCTGCATGGTGCGGGGGCTGATCGCCTGAAGGCGGGCATGCAATATGTCGTCATCAACCTGACCGGCTCGTCGCTGTTCCTGGTTGGGGTTGGCATGATCTATTCGGTTACCGGTACCCTGAACATGGCCGATCTTGCCATTCAGGTCCCCAACGTCGCATCCGGTGATGCGGCCTTGTTGCGTGCCGGGGCCCTCATCCTGCTTCTGGTGTTCTGCGTTAAGGCCGCACTGGTTCCGGTTCATTTCTGGTTGCCGGGCACCTATGCCAATGCGCCCGCCCCTGTGGCGGCCCTGTTCGCCATCATGACCAAGGTCGGTGCCTATTCGGTTCTGCGTGTCTATTCGCTGGCCTTTGGTGACACGGCCGGGGATATGGCATGGTTGGCAGCGCCCTATATCCTGCCTGCGGCACTGGTTACACTGGTGCTGGGCATGACCGGGGTTCTGGCCGCCAAGCGCCTTAACAGCCTGATTGCCTTTTCGGTGATCGGATCGATGGGGACCTTGTTGATTGCCGTCGGGCTGTTCACGCCCGAAGCCATTTCGGCAGGTCTTTATTATCTTCTGCACTCGACCTTCTCGGCCGCGGCGCTGTTCCTGATTGCTGATCTTGTGGTGTCACGCCGCGGGCAGTTTGGCGACAGCCTGCATACCGCGCCACGTTTCCATCAGGCCGGTTTCCTTGCCGTTCTGTTCTTTGTCGGGGCGATTGGCATGGCCGGGATGCCACCACTTAGCGGCTTTATCGGCAAGTTGCAGATCCTTGATGCGGCACGCGACAGCGATGCCATGGTCTGGATCTGGGCAATCATTCTGGTGACGTCGCTTATGTGCATCGTCGGCTTTGGCCGGGCGGGCAGCGTGCTGTTCTGGAAAAGTGCCTCTGTCGATGGTGAGATCACGGTCGAAGGTGCGAAATGGCCGGTCCTGCCGATTATCGCAAGTTGCGGAATGCTTGGCGCTTTGGTCGCGCTGACGATTTTTGCCGGGCCGGTAACAGATTATCTGCAAGGCGTTTCGGTGCAGCTCTTTGACACGTCGCAATATATCGAAGCGGTGCTGGGCGAAAATGCCCTGTCACTGATCGGTCAATAAGGGGAGAGGATAGAAAAGATGATGAAACGTTATCTGCCCCATCCGCTTTTGACCCTCGCACTGCTGATTGTCTGGGTCTTTCTGGTTAATGAAATCTCGGCCGGTGCGGTGATCTTTGGCCTTATTCTGGCGATCATCATTCCCTTGATCACGGCCAATTTCTGGCCAGGTCGACCCAGCGTGCGCAATGCCTATGCAATTTGCGAGTACGGGCTGGTTGTGTTGTGGGACATTCTCGTCGCAAACCTGATCGTGGCTGGTTTGATCCTGTTTCGCAAAACCGAAAGTCTGGAATCAAAATCGGTTGTTGTGCCGCTTGATCTGACCTCGCCCGAGGCGATTACCACACTTGCCGGCACGATCACCATGACGCCGGGAACGGTGACCATTGATCTGAGTGCCGATGCCAAAAGCCTGCTTGTGCATTGCCTGCATGCGCCGGACCCGCAGGAAGTCGTCGATGAGATCAAGCATCGCTACGAACGCCGTCTGAAGGAGATTTTCGAATGATCGAATATGCACTGAATTTCGGCTTTGTCTGTGTGGCGCTGGCACTTTTGATGAACCTGTACCGTCTGACTGCTGGTCCGACGACCGCAGACCGTGTTCTGGCCGTCGATACCATGGCGATCAATGCCATCGCGCTTTTGGTTCTGTACGGGATCGGCAAGGCAACCGCGATGTATTTCGAAGGGGCATTGCTGTTTGCAATGTTCGGGTTTGTTTCAACCGTGGCCTATTGCAAGTTCGTCTTGCGCGGCGACATCATCGAATAAGGGAGCGTTGCAATGCCGTTCGTTATTGAACTTATCATCTCGCTTCTGATCGTCATCGGTGGTGCCTTCTTGCTGGTCGGGTCATTCGGGATGATCAAGCTGCGTGATCTTCTGCCGCGCCTGCATGCCCCGACCAAGGCCAGTACGGTGGGACTAGGAAGCCTGTTGATCGCTTCCATGCTGTTCTTCTGGGCCGAACGTGGTCACTTCACAATCCATGAATTGCTGATCACGCTGTTCATCTTCCTGACTGCGCCGATCACGGCCAACCTGATTGCCAAGGCCTACATGCTGCTGAATGTTGATCCGAACAAGGATCTGCCGCCCAGCAAGCAGGATGAAGGTTGGGCCACCTTTGACCCCATCGGGCCAGAAGGTTATGACCCCAGCGAGGAATATCAGGAAAAGGAAACCTGAAAGGGTCAGGACCTTTGATGAAGTAAAACGGCACCGGGAAACTGGTGCCGTTTTTTTGTTTCGTGGGTGGCTTGTTGCCTGCTTTGTGCGTGCTTGCTATGACCATATGACAAAAGAAACGCGACAGGGGCACCATGCCGGATTTTGCCATCGAAGATCAATATCACGGTCGGATCGCCGGGATCGACGAGGTCGGTCGTGGGCCGTTGGCAGGCCCGGTGGTTGCAGCTGCTGTTATTCTGCCACGCGACGCACGCTTGCCCGTGGAACTGGTGTCGGAGCTCAATGATTCCAAAAAGCTGTCTGTCAAAAAACGTGAACGGCTTTATGAAATCATCATGCGCTGCGCCGAGGTTGGCATTGGCGCCGCATCTGTGCGCGAGATTGATCAGATCAATATCCTTCAGGCGACCTATGTTGCCATGCGCCGTGCCGTGGATCGCCTGGGTGGGGTGCCTGATCAGGCGCTTGTGGATGGTAACCGTGATCCCGGTTTGCCCTGTGCGGTGGAGACGGTTGTGAAGGGTGACAGCAAATCTTTGTCGATTGCGGCCGCATCCATCGTTGCCAAGGTGGTCCGTGATCGCGCCATGGCGCGCCTGGCTGTGCGTTACCCGTTCTTTGGCTGGGAAGGCAATGCTGGCTATGGCGTGAAGAAACATATGGCCGGGTTGGGAGAAGTTGGCCCAACCGCACATCACCGCAAAAGCTTTAAACCAATTGCCGATTTGTTTGAGGCGATGATGGATGGTCGCTAGGACGGCCAGACCTAAGCCATGGGCGTCTGGTTGAACGGCACAATGTGGGCGCGCACCAGGTCAGTGCCGTCTTCTTCACGGGTGACGGCGGCAAAACCTTTGGCATGGCGGATGGAAGCGCGTTCTTGCACACGGCATTCGGTGCGAAACTGGATATCAAGGCTTTCGGGGTGAAAGTCCGGTTGACCATCCGGCCCGGCAACACCCATGACCCACTGCATCAAACGCACATTGTTAACATGCCCGTAAAGGTCCAGATCAGATGGTCGCGCTTTGATGTTATCGACTGTCGGTAACGGATCCTTGGTGAATGGCGGGCGCAAAGGTGGCGAGATCAGTTTGGGGCCCGGCGGGTTGGGCAGGCGTTCCTCGATCCAGTCCGGCCACTGGGCTGCGCGACGGGTGGTCAAGTCAAACATCACCCAGAAACTTTGCGCGACGCCGATAACCTCGCCCTTGCTGTTGGTCAGGCGGAAATCACGCGTCGCCACCCGGCGCGACACACCCGATGGCCAGGTTTCAACCAGAATTTCCTCGCCGTTGCCGGGATAGTCGCGGATATGAATAACCATCCGTGCGAGCACCCAGGCCATCCCGTGATCAACTGTGTCGTCATAGGCAAGCTTCAGAATGCGTGCACCCCAGCCCGCGGCATCCTGCATATAGTCGGCGAGCGCCGACATCATGACCTTGCCATTGTCGCCAATCTCGGAATAGCGCACACGATAACTGCCCTTCCAGCCGCAATTGGCGGGAAGGGAAGCATTGGCGATGTCGTCCCAGTTGATCATGTTGGTAAACCTAATGACACTTCATGACAGTTATAGAAAGCCGGTTCGCAGAGTGTAAAGAATACACCACACCGCATATTGTGAAACACCATGCGAACCGGATGTTGATCATCGCAGAAACGCACGTCTCTATTGCGCAGTTAACTGAGACATCAAAGTTGTGACATCAGGATGCAACCATGTTTCGGCAATTCTGCGATCGCGAAGGCGATATAAAACCATACCCGTAAAATCAACTTTGTTGCCGGATGCGGGGATACCCGCAAACTGATCTTGGTGGGTTGCCTGAATATGGAACCGGACCGCGACATGGTCATCCTCAACAACCATGGTCAGGATGGCGAATTTCATATCGGGAAAGGCCGCATTCAATCCAATAAAGAAATCATGATAGCTGTCCAGATTATGCGGATTCTGGCAGGGGAAGCCGTGCGTAACAATGTCGGATGTGACAAGCTCATAGACAATTGCCGGATTGTGGCTGTGGCTTTCCTCGAAGAAGCGCAAAACGACATCGCGGTTGGTCGTGTAGTTGGGGGCAAGATGCTGTTTCATCAAATTATACCCCCCGCATTTGCCATGATGGCGTCAAAGGTCATCTGATCAGGACCGCTAAAGGCTGGTGCCAAACGGGCGGCGGCAACAGCATCAAGCAATTTTTCCGCGATATTTTCTGCCGGTGGCAGGTGGCTGCTTAGAACATGGCGTGGTGCCAGGGCGCGAAACCGGTCCAGTGATGTTTCGAATTGTGCGGCATCCACAAAGTCGAGCCATGGGGCATCAACCCGCGTCCAGCCGATAATCCCCTCGCGCAGGATGTCGTCGGGAATATCGTTGGCCCGTTGATAGGCATCTGGCAATAATGCGCCACAACAATCAGAACTGAACAATATCTGGTCGCGTGGGTCAAAGATCGCGGTTGTTTCTGGCGCGTCAAAAGTCGGTGGTGTGACTGCTTGCAAGCGGCGTTCGCCGACAACAAAATCCTCGCCCGGATTAACCAGCCTGACCCGATCAACGGGAAAACCTGCAAGGTTCAACTTGCCCATACCAACAAAGGTCGTGATAACCGTTGCCTTGGGGGCGGCGTCCAGAAGTGCTTTCAGGTTACCAGTGTGATCTGGGTCCGCATGGGTGATCCAGATCCAGCGTATTTCTGACAGATTGATGCAGTTGGACAATTCAGACATGAATTCATTTTGAACAACACTGATACCAGCATCGACCAAAACGGGTTCATTGCCATTGATCAGTATTGCGTTGATTGGCAAAACACCAAAACCGGCAACGGGTAAAAAGGATGGTATGACGGTTACGCTGTCAGTAACCGGAACCGCGGTGGCGATCGAGGGGAGATGCATTTTCAATGCTCCGTATTTTAAGTGTGCTCTGTGGGGCAGAAGCACAGGTTGCATAATGAGTAATCATCAGTGATCATTGAAATACGAAAGCAAGGGCCTGCTTGTCAATATTTGTGTGAACGCATGTGTTTAATGAAATGAAAAAACGTAAATATACCAAAGGGTTGCGTGCGAATAACGAAAGTGAAACGCGTTTGAAAATTGTCGAGGCCGCCATGAATTTGCATGGTGAGGTTGGTCCGGCACAGACAACAATCAGCGCGATTGCTGATCGTGCAGGTGTTCAGCGTCTGACGGTTTACCGCCATTTTCCCGAGGAAAATGAACTGCTTGGGGCATGTTTATCGCATTGGCTCGATTTGAATCCGCCACCCGATCCTGCGAGCTGGCGCGATTCGGTCGCGACCGGTGATTGGGCGGTCACAATTCTGAGTATGCTCTATGATTATTACAGCCAGACCGCCTATATGTGGGAACAGTGTTATCGAGACAGGGAAGCTGTGCCCGCCTTGGGCGAACAGATGAAGGGGTTTGACAGCTATCTTGAAGGACTGGCAGGTGATGTACTGTCAGATCAGGATCCCAAGCGACGTACTGGAAAAGTATGCCGGGCCGTTGCACAGCATGCTGTGCAATTTTCGACCTGGCAGTCCCTGTCAAACACTGGGCTCGACAATGCGCAAATGGCAGCCCTGCTGGATGATTGGCTGCGCAAGTGCCCGGCATCGTAGATATCGTAGGTATCGGAGATATCCTGGGAGCAGGGATCAGGGCATTGCAGCCTGACCACAGCAGGCCCTAGTCAATGGGACGCTGGCGCATTTTCTTGATGTCGCCGCGCTTCTTTTTGGAATCGACGCGTTTGCGTTTGGCCGACAGGCTTGGACGGGTTTTGACCCGGTATTTCTTGCGCTCGGCCGCCTTGCGTAGCAGGGCCAGAAACCGTTCGACGGCATCCTGTTTGTTGCGTTCCTGGGTCCGGTGGCGCTGGGCGTCAAAGATGATTTCGCCGTCATTGGTCAATTTGCTGCCGGCAAGTTCGCGCAGGCGATTGCGCACGCGCTGCGGCAGCTCTGTCAGGTCATCGATGCGGACACGCATCTGAACGGCGCTGGAAACCTTGTTGACGTTTTGCCCGCCCGGGCCAGAGGCACGAACAAACTGAAAATTCAGATGCCGTTCATCCAGATAGAGGCCATTTTCAATTTCAAGCATGGCAAACCGAGAGGATTTTTGATGCGTTTCAAGGTGATAAATTAACTGAGTGCAATGGTCGGCTATTGATTGAATTTACGAATTTCTATGCCTACATTACGCAGACCCTAACCTGTCAGGGGTGGGGCCGACTGTAAACAGGAAATCAATGCTGCGCCTTTCGCATATCTATCTTGCCCTTGGATGGCTTTCTGTTGGATTGGGTGTGATTGGCATATTCTTGCCGCTCCTGCCAACCACGCCATTTATGCTGCTGGCCGCCGCATTGTTTGCCAAGGGATCGCCGCGTTTGCATGACTGGCTCTGCAACCATCCGCGCTTTGGTTTGTCGATCCGTCAATGGAACGAATATGGCGTGATCAATCGCCGTGCCAAAACCCTTGCCATGGTGGCATTTCTTTTGGTGATTACGGCATCATTGGTGTTGATCGAGAACCGATGGGTAGCGTTTATTCAGCTTCTGGTCGCGATACCGGTTAGCTGTTTTATTCTGTCGCGCCCGTCTGAACCCCGCTTGGCCAAGGTGCAAAACACGACAGTCAATGGTCAATAAAGCCAACACAGAGCAAAGCTCCTAGCCTGCCTTCTTGCGCGACAGTTCTTCCTGACACGTTTCTTCAAGTTTATCGAGTTCATCAAGCGTGGCATCAATATCTTCACGCTGTTTGCGTAATGTTTCGCGCCGTTCGTTGACCTTGTCGACCAGCGTCGTCAACTGGGTGATCTCGCTGCGGTCGCCGTCATAAAGATCCAGCAGGTCACGAATTTCCTTAAGCGAAAAACCAAGCCGTTTGCCACGCATGATCAGCCGCAAGCGTACGCGGTCACGCTGACGATAGATTCTGGTCTGGCCTTGCCGTTCGGGCGAAATCAATTCCTGATCCTCGTAGAAGCGGATCGTACGGGTGGTGACTTCAAATTCACGGGCAAGGTCGGTGATGGTGTAGCTATCGGTCATTGTGGCTCAATCATCTTTACGCTTACGTAAACTGAAAGCTACATGCTTTCGGAAGCGGCGACAATCGGCAATTCTTTGGGAAGCTCCACACAGAAGGTGCTGCCGTCCCCGGGCTTGCTGGTGACTTGAATGCTTCCGCCATGGCGATCGACGATCTTTTTGCAGATGGCAAGGCCAATGCCGGTTCCGGCGTAATCCCCGTATCCATGCAGGCGTTTGAAAATCTCAAAGATCGTTTCGTGATATTGCGGGTCAATGCCAATGCCGTTATCGGCAACAAAGATTCGGCAAGTGTCTGGCGTTTCAGAGGCAAAAATACGGACCTGACCGTTTTTCGGGTCGCTGTATTTCAGGCCGTTCGAAACCAGATTCTGGAACAGCAACAACAATTGACTGGCATCACCCCTGACAGTTGGCAGGGATCCTTCGCGAATGATATTGCCTTCGGGGGCCGAGCCAGCGCGCTTGAAATTGGTAACGATGGCATCAAAAAGACTGTCGAGCGGCACTTGGGTGAACGGTTTGCCATGGCGACCAACCCGTGAAAGGGTCAGAAGGTCGTCAATCATCCGCTGCATCCGTTGCGTACCATCGACGGCATAGTGAATGAATTCGTCGGCCGTTTCATCCAGTTGGCCTTCATAACGGCGCGCAAGTAACTGGGTATAGCTTGAAACCATGCGCAAGGGTTCCTGCAGATCGTGCGAGGCGGCATAGGCAAACTGTTCAAGTTCGGCATTTGACCGCTCAAGTTCCTGCATCGTGCGCTGAATTTCTTTTTCATGGCGTTTGCGTTGGGAAATATCGCGCAGGGTAATGATGTAGTGATAGCGCTGGTCGGCTGAGAAATGGCTAATAGCCACTTCAAGCGGGATGTTGCGGCCACTGAGTGTGGATGCCAGAACTTCGATTACGCCGGTCCCAAGGTCGGTCAGAAGCCGGTTGGGCGGCGGCGGTGTAAGCGGCGTATGCTCGCTATCGGGCAGCAAGAAACGGATGATGTTGCGAAGCTCGGGATCGCCCGTTGGGCCGCAAAGTTCCTGTGCGCGCGCATTAAGCGGTTCAATGTTGCCATCGTCAGAGGCCACCAGAATGGCATCAACGGTATTTTGCAAAATAGCGCGTGTACGACCCTCGCTGCGCTTGGATTGCGTGACCAGATCAGCCAGTTCTGCCGCCTGCTGACGGAGAAGCCGATCACGTTGCACCGCAAGTGTGACATCACGAATGATCAACGAACACAGCGTGCCGTTCCGCTTGGTTTCGATTGGATGAACGCGAATGGATTGTTCCATCCGCTCGAAACTGGCGGCAAATTGCGGCAAGGGCCGCAGCGGCAGAGCCCCCTGATTAAGGGACGGGGAAATCACCGCCGGCATGCCGAACTTCAGGCAATCCTCGATTGCCAAACTGACCCGGCCAAGTTTTGTGCCGGGAAAGACATCGTGCAATGATTTGTCCATCACATGATCTGCATCCATGCCAGACCGGCTTTGCATCCATTGATTCCAGTGACAAATCGTGCCGTCGGGGGCAAGCGCAATCAAACCGGTATCTGCCGTATCAAGGAGTGCCGCGAAAAGGTCGGCAGCATCACTGTCACGGTTGAGATCAAAGGATGGGGTTTGATCCGTGCTTGCGGATTTCGACTTGGTCATTCACCTCACCGGCTATTCAAAGGAGTTGGCCAGAAAACGCCGCACCAACTCACGCAGCATCTGGATGGATTTGAGATCCATGACGAACAGGACATAGCCATCAATATCGTTTTGGCGCAGCATGAACTGTACATGCAAAATCATTAGAACCGGCTTGACGCCAGCTGTTGCTTCGGTCGCATCGTCTTCGAGCAAGGCGCGCGTTTCCCGCTTGCGGAATGTTGGCATGGAACAGTTGATCGGCTCACCCAAAACATTCGAAATACTGCCAAGGCAGGCATTGAGAATGATATTGCCGACCTCCATCAAGGCTTCTTGTTCAAGATCTGTCAGGGTATCCAGCGGGACGTCGACCTTCAAAAGGCTGCGCACAAGCTCCAGACTTCGCACTTCGGGAAAGACCAGCATGGCTTCCCCGGTAAAAGGCCCATGGAAGCGCTGGCTGACTGCGGAAACAATTTCGGTCGGGGCATTGGCCAGTTCGCTGTCAGAAAACCGCTCCACAAAGGAAATGGTGGGCACGGTAAGCTCAACAGGTTGTGCAACCATTTCCGAAAGCGATGATGCCGCACGGCCAACGCCAATATTGATCAGCTCGCTGATGGTATCATGTTCAAGCTCAGTAAGTTCGATCATCTGGCTGCTTCCCGCGACGCAATGTAGTCGCGAATTTTCTCTTCGGTCGGGGGTTTGGGTATGAAATCAAGTCCAAGGTTTTCGGCCATGTTCTGGATTTCCTGCTGAATATTGGCAGTCAGAAGTGCAATTACAGCATCCGGGAACTGTGCGCGCAGCTTTTCGCCAAGTTCTAGCCCGTTCATACCCGGCATGTTAAAATCAACCAGCATGTAGTCATAGGTCTTTGCACTGACCATTTCCAACGCCTTGTTTGCGTCCTCGGCCTCGTCAATTTCCCAACCTGCAAAGTTGCTGGAAATGAATGCCTTTACCAGAAGGCGAGCGAACTTGCTGTCATCAACGAGCAAAACGGATTTGGTGTTTGGCATTTTCTTCTCAATTATATGGTGCTGTGGTGCGGCTGATGTCAGCCTGACGACGCAGCGGGGCTAAAGTTCGGTTTGGATGTCGATGGATGGTCGTCGGATATAGTCGACAACATCGCCTGCTGGCAGGGGTGTTGCAATCAGGAAACCCTGAACTTCGTCACAATCGCACTCCCTTAAAAAATGCATCTGTTCATGTGTTTCGACACCTTCGGCAACGACCTTGAGGCCAAGATTATGGCCCATCGCGATGATGGTGCGTGTAATTGCCGCATCATCGGCATCAATGGTCACATCGCGAACAAAGGATCGGTCAATTTTGATCGTGTTGATCGGCAGACGCTTGAGATAGGCGAGCGACGAATAGCCAGTGCCAAAATCATCGACCGCAATTTTCAGGCCCAGATGTCGCAGTTCTTCAAGGATCGTCGCAGACTTTTTGATTTCCTGCATCATTGCTGTTTCGGTGACTTCAAGCACGATCCGCGCTGCGGGGGTGTTGGCCTCGGCAAGGATGCGTGAAATGGTTTCCGTAATGCGCCCTTCGATCAGCTGGCGTGGTGACAGATTGATGGCAATCGGGGTTGCTGGAACCGATTGTGCATCCCATTCGGCAATTTGTCGGCAGACCTCGCGGAAGACCCATTCCCCAATCTTGCCAATCAGGCCGGTTTCCTCGGCGACGGGAATAAACTGCATGGGGGAAATATACCCCCGACCCGGTTGCTTCCAGCGGATCAGTGCTTCAAGGCCGCAAACCCGGTTGGTGCGAAGATCAACTTTTGGCTGGTAATGCAGTTCGAACTGATCTTTTACCAACGCTTCACGCAGGTCGTTTTCAATGACGAGGCGCGCCATCGCGCTTTCGTTCATCGTCTTGGTAAAGAAGTGATAGGTGCCACCGCCGCCCGACTTTGCGCTGTACATCGCGGTGTCGGCATTGCGCATAAGTGCCGGGAAATCATCGCCATCAGACGGATAAAGGGCAATCCCGATTGAAGGGGTTACAAACAGGACCCGTCCATTGATGTCAAAGGAAGGCGCAAGCGCATCAAGTACTGCTTGCGACAGGATGGCGGCATCCTGGGTTTCCTTGAGCTCTGGAATAATGATCAGAAATTCGTCACCCCCCAGGCGACCGACGATTTCCTGTCGCCCGATCACGCGTTGCAGTCTAAGGGCGACCGCCCTGAGCAACAAGTCACCGACATCATGCCCCAGGCTGTCATTGATCACTTTGAAACGATCAAGATCGATAAACAGGATCGCTGTTGCGCCGCTGCGCTTGGCTGCGGAGTCTTTGTGCGTTTGCAAGGCGTCTGACAGGCTGCGTTCAAGCATGCTCCGATTGGGCAGGTTGGTCAGCGTGTCATGGTTCGCCATATAGATCAGTTGTTCTTCATAGCGTTTGCGCACAGTGATGTCGTTCAGCACTGCAGTCATCAGCGGGGTCGCGCTATCGGGGATCGGTCGCAACGCGATGGAAACATCAATTTCTTTCTGGTCCGCACGTATGATCGGCAGCGTGAAGCGTTTTTCCACCGTTCCGCTACCCTGAGCATGTGCGGCGAGTTCTTCGAGACTGTGTTCCAGAAGCGGTATGGCGTGGGGCATCAAAAATTCATGAAGCGTGCGGCCTTTGGCTGTTTCGTCACGCAACATGCCAAGGATTTCTTTGGTTGCTGCATTATGTTCGACAATGCGACCGTTCGGCGTAATGGTCAGAATGCCGTCCGCCACATTTTGGACGATGGCGCTCAGGCGGTTTTCGCGGTCACGCACTTTCTTTTGCGCCTCAAGCAAACGGTCGAGGTTTGTCGATACGCGCTCCATCAGACTGCGCATGGTCTGCAAGATCATGCCAAGTTCGTTGCGGCTATGATGGGTCGGAATATCAATGTCAGCGGAGTCGGGCTTTTCCGGGTCGATTTTGCGAAGTTGGGCCGCAATACCCAGAAGCGGTTTGGTTAAAGTCGTATAGAAAAACGCAACCAAAACCAGCCCCAGCAAAAGGTTGCGGAGTATACCGGACCACAGAACGCGCGAAGCACGGTTCAGAAAGCCATCCGCGATCAGATCGGTATCAATTTTGACACGAAGATGCCCCACAAGGCCGCTGGGGGCATCTGTCTGAAGCGCGATCTCGTATTCCTGATTCTCGCCAAACATAAGCTGGGTCAGGAAAGCGCGGTTTGAACTGCTTGGCTGTTCGACTTTGCGTGCCAGCACATTATTGAAATTGTCACGCAGTTCTGCTTCGTAGACCGGATCATATTCGAATATGCCGGAAACGACGCGGGCCGCCAACGTTTCGTCAAGCCCATAGGCGGCCTGTGTTGCAGACTCGCGCAGTGTTGCCAGAACCTGGTTCACGGTTCTGTCAATCAGGTGCTGTTCTTCGCGCAAGTCCCACATTATCTGGATGCCACTGAACAACAGGCCAATCAGCAAGGTGAGCCCGACCGCAATTCTTGCCTGTTTGACAGACAATCGGTCGCGCCATCTAAGCCGTTGTTGGTCCCGGGCTTTTTCTGGCAACCCAACCCCCGTTGATCTCGGTAATGTAACCCCTGCAAAGCAGATTATGGCTTTGTGGGGCCAAAAGCAATTCTCGGCGGGATTTAGGAACTGGAAAAGCCGCAAGAAATCTGTATGTTCTGCGCTGCACTGCAGCGTTGAGGGCGAACTCGAAGCAGGCGCCACGCAGCCTGTCAGTGCGTCGTGAAGAAAATACTACGCAAAAAATTAGGGTTTTATTGGAGTTGCACACAACAGCTGTGCGTGATAACCCAATTCCCGAGAGAGAACATGGCCGAAAGCGGGTGCAGCCGCAATCTGGCCCCGCAACCTGTACGGAGTTACACCATGACCTATGTGGTGACGGAAAACTGCATCAAGTGTAAGTATCAGGACTGCGTCGAGGTTTGCCCCGTCGATTGCTTTTATGAAGGTGAAAACTTCCTCGTGATTCACCCTGATGAATGCATTGATTGCGGTGTCTGCGAACCGGAATGCCCCGCTGAGGCGATTATTCCCGATACCGAGCCGAATCTGGATAACTGGTTGGAAATCAACCGTAAGTTTGCAGAGGTATGGCCAAATATTACCCGCAAGGGCGATGCACCTGCTGACGCTGACGAATGGAACGGCAAATCTGGCAAGGCCGAAATGCTGTCCGAAGCGCCGGGAGAAGGCGACTGATTTTCGGGCTAACTCCCGAAATTCCAAGAGATTTTAGACCCACTGGTGCTTGCCAGTGGGTTTTGTGCATGGCTGCATTGAATACGGTTCCGGGAAAATATCTGTAAACTGATGACGTGTTGTGTTATTGTTCACAATTCGCGCTAAGGGCTCGACAGGCTCGTTCCGAATTGTCGGATTTCCGTATTTGAAATTCCTGTCTGAACCGCGACTTTGCCAAAAAAGCTTGGTCGTGTGCAGCTCTTTGTGTCGCTGGTTCTGTAATGTTGCAGTTGAATGACCAGGCCTGATTTGGCCGGAAGGATGCTTGATGTCGGATAAGTTGCCGTTTGCTGTTGGCGATTATGTTGTTTACCCCGCGCACGGTGTTGGCTGTGTCGATGGCCTGGAAACCCAGGAAATTGCGGGACAGGAACTACGCCTTTATGTAATTACCTTTGATTCCAGCCGCATGACCTTGCGCGTGCCGGTGAACAAGGTTGGCAACTCTGGTCTGCGCAAGCTGTCCTCGAAAAAGCAGATGGATTCTGCGCTCATTACCCTTAAGGGCCGTGCGCGCGTAAAACGCACCATGTGGTCGCGTCGCGCGCAGGAATATGAAGCAAAGATCAATTCCGGTGACCCGGTTTCGATTGCAGAAGTTGTTCGCGACCTGCACCGCAGCGCGACCCAGCCAGAACAGTCCTTCTCTGAACGTCAGATCTACGAAGCAGCGTTCGAGCGCCTCGTTGATGAACTTGCCGCGATTGAAAAAATCGACAAGGACAAGGCGTCTGGCAAGCTTGAAAAGCTTTTGCAAAAGGCAGCCTGATTGCGAAGGCACCTTTAGACAACTATTTATAAAAACCGGCCCGCGATATACGCTTGGGCCGGTTTTGTTTTTTGTTTTGGGCAGGTTACAGCGATGAGTACAGTCTTGGCGCCGATCAAACCGGCAGAGAGAATCTGGGTCGTCGGCGCAATAAATGGTGATCATGGCGCTTTGCGTGATGTTCATCAGAAACTTGCGCAGCGCATTCAGCCGGGCGACAGGCTTGTCTATCTTGGGAACTATTGGGGTGATGGCTCGGCTGAAAATGTCATTGCCACCATCAACGAGCTTTTGCTGTTCCGTCGTTACTTCATCGCCAAGGATGGTGTTGATATCACCGACATCGCATTTCTGCGTGGCGCTGCCGAAGAAATGTTGTCCAAGCTGCAACAGATCCAGTTCGCCCCCAATCCGGGTGAAGTTTTTGAATGGATGCTGACCCGCGGAATTGCGGGTGTGGTTCGTGCCTATGGCTTTGATCCGGCCAATGTGCAACGAACGATGCATCAGGGGGCGCATGCGATTTCACAGTGGACCTCAGCATTCGGTGATGCTGTACGACGCCATGGTGGTCACAATGCGCTTCTGTCTGATCTTAAACATGCGGCCTATTCCACCGATGGCAGACTGATCTTTGTTCATGCAGGGCTTGATGGCTCCCGGCCTTTGACCAGCCAGACCGATACATTCTGGTGGGGCGGATCAATGTTCGAAGCGATTACCGAGCGCTACTACGATTGCGCGCGCATTGTGCGTGGTGCATCACAGGGGCACGCCGGGCTGCAGGAACGCGAATTCACCTTGTCCCTGGACGGTGGTGCCGGTCGGGGTGGTCAATTGATTGCTGTTGCGCTTGATACCCAAGGTGTGATCATCGAACAGATCACAAGCAGCTAATCGATTATCCGAACTGACCCAAAAGCATATTCCGGAACAGAAAAGGCAGCATTTATCATGCTGCCTTTTGTTGTTTGGGGTGGTTGGTCTTGCTGTGGGCCTAGTGGCGCACAACTTTGACCAGTGATCCAACGGCCGGGGGCTGGCCTGTGTCGAGACCGTTGATGGTTGCAAACACCTCTGCAGGAGCCTTGTCGACTTCCATGGCGTCAATAAAGGTTTGCAGGTCATATTCCGGGTTTGCGGCGCGCACCTTGATACGAAGCGGCGTGTAGATCTGTTTCTCCCGCTCTGTTAGCGGGCGGAAGCTATAGGTCGTGCGACGCAGTGGCAGATTGTAGCTGTCGGCCTGATCAAGCGGGGTGACAAACAGGAACTGATAGGCAGAACTGCGATGACGGATGACAACCACCCGCAGGCGCGCCGGGCCGGACCGGAGTGATATGTCGGCACTTCCGGTAGCGGCTTCCTGACCTTCGATATCAAGCATCTCGATGTTGCGAATGTCGACCTGCTTTGAGAACCCATTCTCGAGATAATGATCAAGACGAATGTCTTTTGCGCCCGGTGCACCTTCGAAAATGATCTGTGCACCTTTACCGTCTTTGGCGATGACTGCGGTTGGCTGGTTGGTGATGTTGAAACCGTCTGGAACCTCAAACCTGAAATCCAGCGGTACATGGACAAATTCCTGTCCCCGGACATAGCCCTGATCCGGACCATCACCATAAAGAATGCCATCAATGGCGGTCATGTAACGCACGGTGCCGCGTTCCGGGTTGGCAACGGCTGTGACGTTGGCGCTTTGATGGGCCTGTTCGATGCGATCAAGCGTACGCGGGTGGGTCGCCATGAAATCGTACTGGTCGACATCATCGGGTGATCGCCCGGCAAGCTTGGCCTGAAGCCGCGAATGGGCG
The DNA here is from genome assembly GCF_002295455.1 of Thalassospira sp. UBA848. Taxonomy (NCBI): domain Bacteria; kingdom Pseudomonadati; phylum Pseudomonadota; class Alphaproteobacteria; order Rhodospirillales; family Thalassospiraceae; genus Thalassospira; species Thalassospira sp. UBA848. Next base: position 72,339 of record NZ_DBGS01000115.1, read on the forward strand.
CGCAGCTTTTCAAGGAAGGTCGCCATCGCATCGGGATCATATCCCGCCCGGGTGATATATCGAATGCCAAGCATGTCAGCTTCGAATTCATGCTCGCGCGAGAAGGATTTAAGATAGGCGTTTGCCCCGGTCCCGATCAACTCGCCGGCACCGTTTCCGATAGCTACCGCCAGACCGCCAGCCAGAATTTGCGTCAGGAGGCCCCGGCTATAACGCTGCGCGGAATGACGGGCAACGACATGGCCGATTTCATGGGCCAGAACACCGGCCAGTTCTGCCTCGTTCGTGGCAAGGGCAGCAAGACCACGCGTGATATACACATAACCACCGGGCAGGGCAAAGGCGTTGACAACCGGGGAATCCAGAACGGTGAAAGTAAATTTCTCGTTCGGAGTTTCCGAGACAGCAACAAGCTTCTCGCCGATCCCGGTTACATAAGATTGCAGGTCCTTTTCAGTGTATTGACCACCGAATTCCCGAACCATTTTCGGATGTTCCTGCGAGCCGATTTCTTTTTCCTGCTCGGGCGACATAAAGGCCGTAAAGCTGTCCTCGCCGGTCGCCCGGTTGGTCGAGCACCCGGCAACCGCAGTGCTCAGTGCAATCGCGGCAAGCACACCTGCAAGACGTTTGTGTGATCCGAAATTCAGCCAGCCCATTGATATCTTTCCTCGTGTCGTTTGGCCGCGTAAGCTGCCATGCATCGTAATTGCGAAACCAACCGGGAATTGGTAGCGCGTGTTTTGTGATCGTTCAATCTTTTCAGTTTCCCCGATCAAACATCAAGAATGGGGAGATTTTCGGGCCGGTTTGGTGCCAGCAAGGTACCATGCTGCAATGCTTGTCTTTGTCGGTTTGATTTGCGCCATAAACCTTTCTGCAGCGGCAAGTGAATGGCGATGCGGAAATAGCAGCATCGAGGCCATGGAAGCAGCAGAAACCGAACGTGGCGAAATCCTGGACGGTCTGCATCTGAATATTGATGCCGTCGACGCCTTTACACCAAATGGTGCGATGGACGGGCCATTTCGACTGGCAGATGTTGCCTTTGTGCCGGGGTATGAACATCAGGCAAAGGCAAGGCTGCAAGAACTAAGCAGGCAAGAGGTTCTGGTCACAGTTGCTTCTGATCGCCCCGATTTCCTTGGCCGACGGCCGGCCCGTATTGAGAGTTCCGTGGACGGCGATTGGCGCAAGGTGTTGCTGGCAGAAGGCTTGGCGATGCTTGTCCCCGATGACGGCCTTGAAATTGATAGTCTGATCAATGTCGAAGATGCGGCAATCAGAGGCAAGCTTGGGCTGTGGTCGGAACTTGGACCAGATGCGTCCTTTTACTTTGTTGCCAACGGTTCGGGAAAAAATGCAATCCCGACGGCAAGCGACGCTGTTGGCAGATTTGCCGTGATAGACGGCACGATCAAGAGCATCGAGCATCAGGAATGGCGTAGCTACCTGAATTTCGGGGCAAACTGGCGTGACGATTTCACCATCGCGTTGGACGCCTCAATGCGCGATGCCTTTGCCCGGGGCGAAGATTTTCAAAACGTCCTAAAGGGCTGGATCGGGCAAAAGGTCCGGGTCAGAGGCGTCATCGAAAATCGTGGCGGTCCCTATATCGCTTTACGCGACCCGACATGGCTATGTTTTGCCCAATAGGCGGAATTGTGCGGATATCCTAATAGGGCTTGTTCTTTTGGCGTGGTTCATGAGACTTGTTGTTCGCGCCACCACAATATTTTGCTACGAAAACAAAGAGGTCCTTCGCGTGCTCTATCCCGAAATTTCGCCCCATCAATCAGGTTGGCTTTCGCGTGACGATGGTCACGAAATCTATTGGGAAGAAGTTGGAAACCCGTCGGGTATTCCTGTCATCTTCCTGCATGGTGGTCCGGGTGCCGGAATCTCGCCCAACAGCCGTCGGTTCTTTGATCCTGAAAAGTACCGCGTGATCCTCTTCGATCAACGCGGCGCCGGAAAATCACGCCCGTTCGGCAGTCTAGAAAACAACACAACCGACCACCTGATTGGCGATATCGAAGCCCTGCGAGAAAATCGCGGTATTGATCAATGGTTGGTGTTTGGCGGCTCATGGGGCTCCACACTGGCTCTGGCATATGGTCAGGCCTGTGCGGAACGGGTTATCGGGTTTGTTTTACGCGGTATATTCCTTGGCACCGAAGCCGAAATCAAATGGTTCATGGATGGCATGGGGCGTTTCTTCCCTGAGGCAGAGCAGCGCTTTCTTGACGCTGCCGGTTTCAAGGAGAATCCCGGATTTCAGGCGCTTCTAGATCGCTATGCCGATATCTTTGCGAACAAAGATGGCGAAGAAACTGCAATTCATGCTGCGCGCGTTTGGTCGGCCTACGAAGCAACTTGTTGCACACTGTTGCCCGACGATGGCTTGGTCGAGGACTTTGAAGGTGATCAGATCGCGCTGGCATTGGCCAAGCTTGAACATCACTATTTTGTTCATCGTTGCTTCTTTGAAGAAGGCCAGTTGATTGCAAATGTGGATCGCATCGCCCATCTGCCGATCGTAATTGTGCAAGGCCGCTATGATGTGGTTTGTCCGCCGGTTTCGGCGTTGGCACTACATCAGGCATGGCCGGGGTCTGCGCTCGTGATTGTTGATGATGCTGGCCATGCAGCAAGTGAGCCCGGAATCATTCGTGAGCTTGTCCGCGCGACCGACCGGTTTGATGGGAAACATTTTGCGTAAAATAGCAATCACATAACAATGTGTTGTTGAGTTTGATTCGCCGTTGAGTAGTATAGCCTACCGATTGATCTAGTGGGGACTTGGTTAATGAAGTTGGTTTTGGGGAAGCTGCTTGCAGCTTGCGTTGTGTTTGGGCTTTGGAACACGGCACATGCGCAGCAAATTCTTGGTAATGATAACGATTCTGGGCTGCTTGAATTTTCAACCGGTATGGTTGATATCACTCAGGATGAAGAAGCAGCAGAATTTCGTGTAAACTATCGTGCGCAGCACGCAATGTTCGATGTCGCCCGTCCGATTGGCGGTGTGATGGTGACCTCTGAGGGGGCCGCTCACGGTTACGGTGGTCTTGCTGTTGATGTTCTGTGGGGCGATCACTTCGTTTCCAGTGTTTATACATCGGTTGGAGCATACCATCAGGGTAACGGCGAAGATCTTGGTCACTGGATCGAATTCCGTTCGGGGCTGGAGCTTGGCTTCCGCTTTGACAGCCATGAACGCCTGAGTCTTGGTATTTCTCACATCTCGAACGCCAGCATTGGTGACGAGAACCCGGGTACGGAAATCCTGTCTTTGACCTATTCCTTCCCGATTGATCGCCTTTTCGACTAAGGCAATCATCGATCTAGAATTTGATCAGCCGGGGGTGTTCGCGCCCCCGGCTGATTTGCGTTTGGGGCGCAGTTTTACCCGAAATGGCGGCAATATGCGTGTCGTCGCGGATTGATTGCCGTCGGATTTGCTGCTAATTGAAAGCGGCTTCTAAGCAGTGCGCCCGTAGCTCAGCAGGATAGAGCACCAGATTCCTAATCTGGGGGCCACAGGTTCGAATCCTGTCGGGCGCACCATCTTCCTCTTTTGATTTCCATGACAATGACCTTGGTTTAGCGCTTATGTTGTGCGTTGCCATTGGTCCGTGTTGCTTGAAACGCAATCCCTTCTTTCTCATATCGCTAGTAAGGGGGCTTGTTGCGATCCATGTCGTTTGGTTCCCGATAAACCGATCTGGGAGGAAGCAATGACAAACTGGATCAGGGTTCCAAGTAGTGAAGGTCAATGTGTGGCGCGCCCGGACGGGCAGGGTGCCCATAAAACCTATCAGCGTGAAGTCGGGCGTGCCGGCTTCCAGGGTCCGGCTGCGCAAATTTATCATCGCCACCCGCCGGCAGGTTGGGCGACATTCGAAGGCCCATTGCGGCCGCGCGCATTTTCCCTTGGCAAGCTTTCACCGGGACCAGCTTGTCCACTTCAGGCCCGCCGGGTTCTTCACAATGACAAGATGGAGCTAAGGTACTGGAAAACTGAAAGCAAAATGCATGCGCTTGCACGTAATGCGGATGGTGACACTTTGATGTTTGTCCATGACGGCGCGGGCGAACTGTTTTGCGACTATGGGCATCTATCCTATGGCGACGGGGACTATATTTTACTGCCACGCGGCACGGCATGGCGGATTGAGCCCAAGGAAAGCTCAGAATTCATGATGATCGAGGCAACATCAGACGCCTTCAAGCTGCCTGACCCATCCTCAGGCGGGGAAGGTGTTGTCGATCCCATGTCATTCACATTGCCGCGAATTGACGACGCCTTTATCGCCCAGCAAGACGAGGCATTCTGGGAAATTCATATCAAACGCAACGGACATGTTTCGACGCTGACCTATCCATTTAATCCGCTTGATGCGCTTGGGTGGGAAGGCGATCTTTGCGTCGTGAAGCTCAATTGGCGGGATATTGTCAAACGTCGTACCGATGGTCTCGGGTCATCGCCCGCAGCCCATTGCACCTTCGTATCTGATACCTTTTCGGTCAGCACCTTTATCCCCAAGGTTGGTGAGGGTGAATCCGGGGTGATGCGTGTGCCGTTCTATCATTCCAACGAAGATGCCGACGAGTTCATCTTTTACCATCGTGGCGAGTTCTATAGCCGCGGGGATATCAAGGCCGGGATGGCGACTTTCCATCCAAGCGGGTTTCCACATGGCCCGCATCCGAGCGCCTATCAGGACAAAATGATCAAGGCGCCTGTGGAGACGGATGAGGTGGCCATTATGATCGATAGTCGGGTATTCTTGAATGTCGATGAGACCATACCCGATGGTGCGGAATGGAAGGCATATGTAAAAACGTGGGAAAAGGCGGAAGAGACGCTATAAACACTTGATGACATTCAGCGAAAAATGGCAATTTGGTGCAGCGAGTTGTTGATGGTAATTTCGCGGAACATTGTTAATGTAGTGGTCACCTTGTCGGGGTAATCTGAACCTTCCCGAACAGGTTTGCACTGTTTAACAAGGTGTTCTTCACCCATTGCTTGCCAACGCCGGACATCCTGATCTCTGTGGGTATCAGGGTGACCGCTAGACATCAGCGTCGTTACCGGTTAACCAAAGCCAATAATGAATAAGCAAAAGTTCGTAAAATCCGTCAGTCACAAGACTCCCGAACCGCATGAGGTGTCGGAAGACCCACTGTTGTGCTTGCCCCAGACTTTTGAGTCGCGTGGCGTCAGAACCCCTTTTACGACCAAAACCTTGCGCTATGCCCGTGTTTCGATAGGCAAGGGTGGGCGCAAGATGATCATGTTGCCAGGCCTTTCGGGTGGATTGGGGACCTACGAGATGCCCCTTGATACATTGCGCGAGGTTTTTGATCTTTCGGTTCATGACCGGATGATGTTTGATCGCGTTCTTGAACTTGAAGATGTGCGTCCGCAAACCGTGCTTGAGCATAGCCGCATGGTTGGTAGTACCGGTGTTGGCGGGGTTGAGCTAGCGCGGGTCTGCATCCGCCGGAACTGGAACGAAAAGGCATCGCGTGAACTTGGCCAGATGGCGGTCTTGCATCAGGCCCTGCGCCAACTTGGCGGCAGCGCTGTCAAGGATATGAAGCGCGAAGAACTGATGACGACCGAGGGTCAAATCCGTGCCAGAAAGGCCCTGAACCGTTTTGCTTCCGAGCACAAGGTCGCTAATGATACCATCATTGATAGCCTTGGCGAGTGGAGCAAGATGATCGCCCCTGTCGGGCTTGATCTGGAGGGCTGTCAGGGACAATTGCGCGTTCTGGCCAACGAGCTTGGCAAGTTTGCCAAGGACATTGATGAATGGGCGATTTCCGAGCAGTCCGATTTCCGGTTTATGGCCGGACGGGTGGTGAGCGCAACCCGTTCCACCAGAGATCACGCGTTGAAACGCATTGACGAAGTCGATAGCTGGAATAGCGAGCTTGGCAAGGTTCTGACAGATTGGGACCGTGCCAAGAAGGATATTGGAAAAACCATCGAGTATCTTTGGTGGCTGCTTGATGGTTGGCAGGAACTGATTGATGTCTGGGAAAAGCGGTCGCTGACAGATCGTGCAAAACAGCGCGAAACGGTTGAGGAAATCGCCAGTTTTGCGCCGGTCTTGCCGTTGTCGGAAATTTCCGTTTCCGAGCAGCAGTTCTGGGTGGATGTGCGTGTCAACCAGATGCTCTGGGCCGGTGAGTTGCGTAAACTTGGTAGCGGCGAAATTGACGCCGATATGATGGATCGTCTCGAACGTTTCAGGAGACAGTCGGCATGAAGATTGAAGACGCCGGAAAACTTGGCGCTTCGCAACTTGGTCAGCTGTTTGAATCCCTCAGCAGCAACGAGATTGCCCGTTTCACGCGTGCAATCGAAAGCGACCGTGCCGATCCCAAGCTGCCCTTGCCGCACGAGACTATTTTGCAGGTTCTGCGCCCGCGCCTGGCATCGCTTAAGCCGGAACGCTATCCGACCCCGATGCGCCAGTTTTGCGATCCCTTCGAGGATTTGCTGACCTCTGATGATCCGAATGACAAAAGCATTCGGATCAGCCGATCCTCTTTGATGCCGATCTGGAAGGTGGTTGTTGAGTCCGGTGGTCCTGACTTTCAGCAGGCCATGAAGGATATCGAAAAAGCTGCGGCAACCCGTGATACCGCCAAACTGGCAATTGCTGAACGCACGCTTTGGAAGCTCGGTGCGCGCACGATTGAGGCGCAACTTGAAAACTCCCACACAGGTGTTAAGCAGGAACGTGCATTGGCGACCCGGCTGGGATCACGCGTGCATTTGTCTGCCTTCTCCGCGGTTGGAAAGATCCTGCATGTCGGTGAAGAGATCGCGCAACTCCGCGAACGCTTCCCGTCGGCGCCGATCAGGGTTCTCGACAAAAATGACGTGAAATGGTTGCGCGACCTGTTCATGTCCATTTCGAAAACCAAGCCCGGGTTCGAACCGATGTTCCTGCTTGCCGTTTTGGCGCGTCTGTTGCGCCCAAGTGAGCTGTTCAAGCTGATCCGTGTGCTCTCGACCAAGTCCGATGACCGCACGATTGAAAAAACCAACCTTGCCGAGACCGGCGACCTTATTATTGACCTGCTTGCCGAAACCGTGACCGAAATCGAACAGGGTGTCGGAACGGGCAAGGATGAGGCCTATATCCTGTCGCTTGCGCGCTGGTATGCATCCGAGTTTGTTCGCATCACGCGAGAATTCAAAATCCGCAAGGATGGCCGTTGGGGTGAGAAGTTGCTTGAAACCCGACGCCGCGTTTCGCGCGCGCTTGCCGATACGATGTTTGGCGCAACCCCTGAACGCGTGATTGATGCGCTGCCAAAGCTGGAAGCTGCGCAGGGTCCGGGGTCTGGCCGAGGCGGGCTCGCGCGGCCAATCTTTTCGCAGGAATTCGATGATGAAAAGATCCTTGCGGCCGAAAAGTCAGCAGAGGCCATTGCCGAAACGGCCCGCATTTCCGATGTTCTGGCTGCCCAGAGCTCGGCCGCCAAGGCGGTGGTAGAGCTTAAGAAAAAGCTCAATCAGATCGGGCGTGCCGGTGTCGACAGTATGCGGCGACTGACACCCGAAGAGGTGCCCAACGCGCAGCGAAACCTGATGGCAACTGTGCGCTTGCTTGAAATCGTCGATGGCCCGGATGATGCCGACGTGCTGCGTCGCCGCGGGATGAATGCACTGCGTGCATTGACAGCCGATCAGAAGGTAAGCTGACCGGGCGGGGTTACCTTAAACGGTCGTTTCCCGCGTAAGGTTCTTGACCGTATCAAGTTGATCAAGCCAGTTCATGAACGCCCGGATTCTCGGAAGCCGCGCACGGCTTTTCGGGCAACAGGCGTAATAGTGAAAAGGACTGGCCTTGGGTTGTCCGAACGGGGCAATGATCCGGCCGGTTGCCAGTTCATCGGTAATTGCAAAGGTCGGCAACAACGCCACGCCAAGTCCGGCAACAGCGGCCTGCATCGCCATGGTGAAATGTTCAAACTTCGGGCCGTTTTCCCCGTCAATATCACTGAGCCCGCTTGCAGAAAGCCAGTCGGCCCAGCCACGCGGACGGGTCGCGATATGGAGCAACGGGAAATTTCGCAAGTCTTCTGGCTGTGGTGTCCGTCCCAGATTGGCAACCAGTTGCGGGCTGCAGATCGGGACCATTTCCTCACCATGCAGGATGTGGGCATCAAGTTCAGACCACTTTCCTTCGCCAAACAGAACCGCGATATCAATCTGTTCACGATCAAAATCGGGCATCCCGATCCGCGAAATGAAATTGATCGCAATATCAGGATGTTTGGCCCGGAAGTCAGGCAATAATGGAATAAGGCAGCGTGACCCGAATGTTGGCGGCGCGGCAAGCGTGAGAACCCCGCTTTCCGATCCGCCAGACAAAAGGGTCAATGTCGCACTTTCAAGCTGATCAAGGGCCGGGCGGATGGATTGCAGATAGCTTTCGCCTTCAGGGGTTAGCACCAGTCGTTGCTTTTCACGGGCAAACAGCTTGCATCCAAGCCAGGTTTCAAGGCCCTGAATTTGGCGACTGACCGCACTTTGGGTCAGGTAAAGTTCTTCGGCGGCGCGTGATGCGCTGCCAAACCGGGCGGTCTGTTCGAAGCAACTCAATGCCTTCAGGCTGGGAATGCGACGGGCCAAATGGGTGTCCTGCTGTCGTGTGGCGAAACAAGTTTATGAGTTTTATGCATAACCTATGTCGCTTTTATCATTTGCAACTTGCGCTGCCAATTCCTAGCTTAATCACATAAGCAACTAAGCTTTTCAGGGGTAGCGTCATCTCGCCCTTCTATGGCGCTGCCCCTGCTTTCTGTACAAAAATTCATAAAAGGACCAGGCGAATGGCAAGCCGCGCACCGTTTCATTGGGAAGATCCGCTCCTGCTTGAAGAACTGTTGAGCGAAGACGAACGCATGATCCGCGATGCGGCCCGTGCATATTGTCAGGAAAACCTTCAGACCCGTGTTCTTGAAGCCAACCGTCATGAGATTTTCCATCGCGAAATCATGACCGAGATGGGTGAACTTGGTCTGCTTGGCCCGACCATCCCCGAGGAGTATGGCGGACCGGGTGTGAACCACGTTGCCTATGGTCTGGTGGCCCGCGAAGTTGAACGCGTTGATTCCGGTTATCGTTCGGCGATGTCGGTTCAAAGCTCGCTCGTCATGCATCCGATTTATGCCTATGGCAGCGAAGAACAGCGCAAGAAATATCTGCCGAAACTGGCAACCGGCGAATGGGTTGGCTGCTTTGGCCTGACCGAACCGGACCACGGTTCCGACCCGGGCGGCATGAAAACCCGTGCCCGTAAAGCCGATGGTGGTTTCACCCTGTCGGGTGCGAAAATGTGGATCACCAACAGCCCGATCGCAGACGTATTTGTCGTCTGGGCCAAGGATGACGAAGGCGTCATTCGCGGCTTCATCCTTGAAAAGGATATGAAGGGTCTGACCGCGCCGAAGATCGAAGGCAAGTTCTCGCTGCGTGCGTCGATCACGGGTGAAATCGTCATGGACAATGTCTTTGTGCCCGAAGAAAACATGCTGCCAAATGCCAAGGGCCTTGGTGGTCCGTTCGGTTGCCTGAACAAGGCGCGTTACGGCATTGCATGGGGTGCGATGGGCGCTGCTGAATTCTGCTGGCACGCTGCACGTCAGTACACGCTTGATCGCAAACAGTTCGGCCGTCCGCTTGCGGCAAATCAGCTGATCCAGCTGAAACTGGCCAACATGCAGACCGAAATCACCCTTGGCCTGCAGGGCGCGCTTCAGCTTGGCCGTTTGCTTGACGAAGGCAAAGGCGCACCAGAAGCGATTTCGCTGATGAAGCGTAACAACTGCGGCAAGGCGCTTGATATTGCTCGTGTTGCCCGTGACATGCATGGCGGGAACGGTATCGCCGATGAATACCATGTCATTCGTCATGCGATGAACCTTGAAGCGGTCAATACCTATGAAGGTACCCATGATGTTCACGCCCTGATCCTTGGCCGTGCACAGACGGGTCTTCAGGCCTTCACCGCTGAAGGCTGATCCAAAGACCTTGATCGGGCGACGGCAGAAATGTTGTCGCCCGATTTGATTCCAGCTGCTTTTTCCCAGCTGCCTTTTTCAAAGTCGATATTTCGGGATATTCAGATGACTGGCGCACTTTCCGGGCTTCGTGTTCTTGACCTTTCGCGCGTACTGGCGGGCCCGTGGGCCAGTCAGACCCTTGCCGATATGGGGGCAGAGGTCATCAAGATCGAACGTCCCGGTGCCGGCGATGATACCCGCGGCTGGGGCCCACCCTTTGCCAAGGATGCCAATGGTGAAGACACCACCGAGGCGGCCTATTACCTGACGGCAAACCGCGGCAAGAAGTCACTGACCATCGATATCACCAAACCCGAAGGGCAGGAGATCGTGCGCAATCTCGCTGCCGAAAGCGACGTGGTTCTGGAAAACTTCAAGGTTGGCGGCCTTGCCAAATACGGTCTGGATTACGCATCGCTTGCGAAGGTTAATCCCAAGATTGTCTATTGCTCGATCACCGGATTTGGTCAGGACGGCCCCTATAAGGACCGGCCGGGCTATGATTTCATGATCCAGGGCATGGGTGGATTGATGAGCATCACCGGTGCGCCTGACAGCACACCGGGTGGCCAGCCGATGAAGGTTGGTGTTGCTGTTGCTGATATCTTTACCGGGCTTTATGCAACGATTGGCATTCTGGCGGCCTTGCGTCACCGTGATGCCACGGGTGAAGGGCAATATATCGATTTGGCCCTTCTTGATGTGCAAACAGCAGTACTTGCCAATCAGGCAATGAACTATCTTGCAACCGGCAATGCACCGGGCCGTCTTGGCAATGCGCATCCCAATATCGTGCCTTACGAAGCCTTTCCGACCGCCGATGGCTATCTGATCCTGGCGGTCGGCAATGACAGCCAGTTCAAAAGTTTCTGCGCAGTGGCCGGGCTGGGTGCCTTGCCGCTTGATGAACGTTATGCCACCAATCGAAAGCGCGTTGCGAACCGTGACGAACTGGTGCCGCTGATCCGTCAGGCGATGGTTGGCAAAACCACGGATCAATGGATTGATGCGCTGGAAAAAGCCAATGTGCCGTGCGGTCCGATCAATACCCTTGATCGTGTCTTCGAAAATCCGCAGGTCAAGCATCGCGGCATCGTCAAGCAGCTTGATCATCCGACTGCTGGAATCGTTCCGACAGTTGCCAATCCGATCAAGTTCTCGAAGACACCGATTACAGATGAAAAAGCCCCGCCGATGTTGGGGCAGCACAGCGACGAAATCTTGCGCAAGGTTGCAGATCTAAGTGATGACCAGATTGCCAAACTGCGTGAGGCGGGCATCGTCTGATTTGATGTCGTGACATCATATTTGGTTCTTTTGATTGCCTTTCTGCCCCGGAAGTCCCCGTTTTACGCGCATAGTGCGGTGCACATTATTTTGTAATGTGTCTATATGACGCAATGTACACCAGTTTGGATGCCCTTTTTACGAGGATATTGCGGAACTTCTGTGAATCTCGACGCTTTTGCGACCGCTGGATTGCAAGTCTCTGTAGATTTTATATCATTTTACAAAATACAAAATCGGGGAACTGCATGTCAGACGTAGTCATTTCAGCGCGATCTGTTGGAAAAACATTCGGATCAGGCGCCGACAAGGTTACCGCACTGGATTCAGTGTCGGTGGATATCTTTCAGAACGAGTTTTTCACCATGCTGGGCCCGTCGGGCTGCGGCAAAACGACTTTGCTGCGCCTTATTGGCGGGTTTGAGCAGGCGACCTCCGGCCAGATCCTGCTTGAAGGCAAGGCACTGAATGATCTGCCGCCATTCAAGCGCCCGATCAATACGGTGTTCCAGTCCTATGCCCTGTTCCCGCATCTGACGGTCAAACAGAACATCACCTTTGGTCTGGAAATGCAGGGCACAAGCCGCAAGCAGGCCGATGGCCGGGCAGAAGAGATGCTCGAACTGGTGCGGTTGGAAGAATATGGTGATCGTGTCCCAAGCCAGCTTTCCGGTGGTCAGCAACAGCGTATCGCACTGGCGCGTGCTCTTGCACCTGCACCAAAGGTTCTGCTGCTTGATGAGCCGTTGTCCGCGCTTGATTTGAAATTGCGCAAGGAAATGCAGGTCGAACTCAAACGCCTGCAGACGGAAACCGGGATTACCTTCGTATTCGTCACCCACGATCAGGAAGAAGCCCTGGCGATGTCGGACCGGATTGCCGTTATGAAATCTGGTGAAATTCTTCAGATCGGCGCGCCGCGCGAGATTTACGAAGCACCGACCCATCGCTTTGTTGCGGACTTTATCGGCGACAGTAACTTCCTCGTCGGTGAACTTGTCGAAGGCGGGGCAGGCGAACGTGCCGTCAAACTTGCCGGCGGCAGCGTCATCGCACTTTCGCAGGATGTATCGGATCAACGCAAAGGGGCGGTGACGGTATCGGTTCGTCCGGAACGCCTGGGACTGATCGCAGGAAATGATGCCAATGCCGATCAACTGACCGGCACGGTTTCCACGGTGATCTATTTCGGAACGGACACCACCTATCAGATTGATCTTGGCAATGATGCCCGGCTGACGGTCCGCATGCAAAACGGTGCAGGCGCCAAGGCCGACTTTGCCGAGGGTGACCGTGTGGCCATCACCATGTCGCCCGATGCCGTTCGGGTACTGGCAGATTGATCATGGGCAACTTAATACGATCCAAACGATTTTGGTTGGTCGCGCCCGCGGTGGTCTATATCGGGTTCTTCATGGCCGTGCCGCTGTTGCAGATGGCCTATGTTTCGATGCTCGAACGGGGCGATTATGGCGGGGTGAACTGGGGCGTGTTCTCGATGGATGCGTATATCAGTTTCATCTTTGAACGCGACCTTATGGACAATCTGGTGGTCAATACCGACTACCTGGAGATTTTTGCCCGTTCCTTTGGTCTATCGGCAATGACGACGGTCTTTGCCCTTTTGCTGGGCTTCCCTACAGCGTTTTACATCTCAACCCAACCACAAAGCCGCCGCAACTTCCTGATCTTTCTGGTCACAATCCCGTTTTGGACCAACATTCTGGTGCGGAACTATGCGTGGATGCTGTTGCTGCGCAATGGCGGCCTGATTGATGGGGCGCTGAACTGGATGGGGATTGAAACCGGTGGGCTTGATGTTCTTTACACGCCGTACGCAGTTTCCATCGGTCTGACTTATACCTACCTTCCGTTCATGGTTCTGCCGATCTATGCCAGCCTTGAAAAGCTTGACCATCGACTGGTCGAGGCCGCCTTTGACCTTGGTGCGGACAAACGTCGTGCCATGAGCCGCGTGATCCTGCCGCTTGCGGCACCGGGAATTGCGGCGGGTAGTATCCTTGTCTTCATTCCGTGTCTTGGTGCCTATGTAACGCCGGAACTTCTTGGCGGTGGCAAATTCATGATGATTGCCAACCTGATCGGCAGCCAATTCGGTGCAGCACGTAACTGGCCGCTTGGGGCAGGGCTTGGCTTTGTGCTTCTGGCGCTCGTCCTGATCTCGATGATGGTCTATTCGTTCAAGTTCAAATCATTGCCGGAGGAAAGCCGATGAAAGTCGATGCTTCCAACCCGCTGTGGCGTTTCCGCGGGATCACCTCAACGGCAATGTTTTTCTTTGCCTATCTTTACCTGCCGATTGTTGTTCTGATCGCGCTTTCGTTTAATGAAAACCGTCTGGCGACGATCTGGACCGGCTTTACCATGGACTGGTATGTCACGGCCCTTTCCAACGATGACATGCTGCGTGCGGCGCAAAACTCTATCGTTGTTGCGATTTCGGCCACGGTTCTGGCCACCATTGCGGCCACTCTTGCTGCGATGGGCATGTCACGCGGACGGTTCAAGGGCGAGGCAGGCGTTTCAGCCATGCTGGTCCTGCCACTGCTGGTGCCCGAAATTGTCACCGCGATTGCCACCCTTCTGTTCTTTGTCGCGTTGGGGATCAAGCTTGGGCTTCTGACCGTGATCATTGCCCATACGGTCTTTTGCATTCCGTTCGCCTATCTGCCGATCCGTGCACGGCTGGAGGGCATGGACCCCGCATTGGTCGAGGCGGCAAATGATTTGTATGCCAACGACTGGAAAGCCTTCCGGCGGGTGACGTTGCCGTTGCTGTGGCCGGGGATTTTGTCGGGCGCGATGTTGTCCTTCATCATCTCGCTCGATGACTTTGTTATTTCCTATTTCGTTGGCGGTGCCGGGGCCACGACCCTGCCAATCTATATTTTCGGGATGATCCGGATCGGGATCACGCCCGAAGTGAATGCTGTCTCTGCCATGATGTTGATTGTCTCAATCGTGTTTGTCAGCATCTCGTTCATGATTGATCGTATTCGCTACTAGCAAATTCCAAACGGGATGGCGGGTTCACCGGACGGGCCGGCCATCCGAATAACAAAACAATGCACCGTCCTAATTTGGGAGTCTCACGATGAAACTACGTTCCGTACTTCTGGGAGCATCCGCGATCGCCTTTTTGTCGGCTGGTTCAGCGCAGGCAGCTGGCGATCTGTTCTTCTATAACTGGTCGAACTATTTCCCGCCTGAACTGATGGAAAAGTTCGAGGAAGAAACCGGCATCAAGGTGACCCTTGATGTGTATGATTCCAACGAAACCATGCTGGCAAAGCTTCAGGCCGGCGCATCGGGCTATGACATTGCTGTCGCGTCCGACTACATGGTTGATGTGATGATCAAGGAAGGTCTGGCAACCAAGTTCGATGCCAAAAGCCTTGAAAACTTCAGCAATGTTGCCAAGCCGCACGACACTATGAAATACGATCCGGAGCGCGAATACTCCGTGACCTATCTGTGGGGTACCACCGGCTTCACCTATGACGCGGCTGTTGTCGATGGCGAGCTTGAAAACAGCTGGAAAGAATTCTTCGAACCGCGCGAAGAGTTCCGTGGCAAGATCGGTGCGCTGAACGACGAAGTCGAAATGTTCAATGCAGCGTCCTACTATGCGGGCGTTGAAAAATGCACCGAAGACCCGGAACAGGCACAGAAGGTTCTTGATGTTCTGTTGAAACAGAAACCCTACATTGCTGTCTACAGTTCTGAAGGCACTATCGACCGTATGTCGGCCCGTGAAGTCCAGATGCACATGCAGTGGAACGGTGCAGCACACCGTACCAAGGAAAGTATTCCGGAAGCTGTCTTTGTCTATCCGAAGGAAGGTTTGACCTACTGGGCTGACCACTTTGTCATTCCCGATGGCGCGCCGAACCTTGAAAACGCCAAGACCTTCATCAACTGGATGATGCAGCCGGAAAACGCCGCTGCTGCGTCGAACTATGCCGGTTATATGAACTCGATCAAGGGCACTGGCGAATTCATGGATCCGTCGCTGACGTCCGACCCGGCCGTGAACATGCCGGAAGAATACGCAGACCTTCTGATTCCGTCTCAGAACTGCTCGGTCAAGGCGCGTGATCTTCGCAACCGTGTCTGGACCAAACTTAAAAACTAAGTCTGGCTCCGCTCAGGACTGAAATGATCCGGCTGTCGTCTGATGGCCGGATCATGCTATTTTGCGCACACCACCATTTTGATTTCCAGGAACGCTGATCATGACTTCGCCGGCATCCTTCCCCGAATATGTAACGCTTGCCTTATGGGCGACGAACCTTGGACGACCGATGGCTGGCTTGGCCGGATGGGCCGATCATATCGATGCCAAGATGGCCGAGGCCGCCAAACAAGGTGCCAAGATTTTCGTGCTGCCGGAATATGCCAGCGAACAATGGTTGGCCTTCAAACCCGATGGGCTGCAAACGGCTCAGGAAATCGCCTGGATGGCGGACCTTGCGCCCGAGGCGCGTAAATACGCCGCGAAGCTTGCCAAAAAGCATGACATGCTTTTGGTTGCGGGCAGCATGCCCTGGCATATTGATCCGGAAAACCCGGCAGCCGGGCAAACCAACAGTGCGATGATCTTCACCCCCGAAGGCGATGCCATCATTCAGGACAAGCTGTCGCTTACCCCCGGGGAACAAGAGCCGGAAAACTGGAACCTGACACCGGGCAAGGCATTCAATGTGATCAAGTGGCGGGGCCTGAATGTTGCCGTGCTGATCTGTCTTGATATTGAAATGCCGGCCTTGTCCTGCGTTCTTGCGCCGCTTGATATTGATTTGTTGCTCGTCCCGTCGATGACCCTGACGCCATCGGGCTATAACCGCGTGTTCGGTTGTGCGAAGGCGCGGGCTGTCGAACTTATGACGGTGGTTGCGGCTTGCGGCACCACGGGTGCGGCAGTCAACACCACCAACAATCCGACCAACTATTCGGGCTGTTCGGTCTATACCCCGTGTGAACCGCAATTGGGCCATACTGGTCGCTTTGCCGAAACAGAGCCGACCTACGATGACGGTGCCGATGGCGAACTGCTGATTTCCAAGGACGTGCCGGTTGGTCTGATCCGGAACCTGCGAAATGGCGAAGCCGAAGTCTGGCCGGGTGGCTGGACCGCAGGCCATGTTTCGGTCGTCAGGAACGGCTGAACCCGGCCTTGATAGAATAAAAAATCCCCCCGGAGGATGAAGAACTTCCGGGGGGATTTTTGTTTGGCGGAATGCCTACGACGTCAGAATGTCAGATGACTGCATGCGGGCAACGCCTGCTGTTTCCATTGCAGCCCATGCCGCTTCAAGCGACCCGTTCAGGTCAATCGCCCGACAGGCATCCTCGATCACCGATACATTCAGTTCAGCCTTGCGCGCATCCTGTGCCGACCAGCTCACACAAAAATCGGTGGCAAGACCGCAAACATAAACGTTCTTAAGCCCGCGTTCCTGCATGTAGCCGGTGAGACCGGTTTTGGTTTCGCCGTCTGCTTCCACAAAGGTGGAATAGCTGTCGACTTCACTATGATAGCCCTTGCGGATGATCAGTTGCGCATGCGGGATGTCAAGGCCAGCGGCAAGCTTGGCATCGTCCGATCCCTGAACACAATGATCAGGCCACAAGACCTGTGTGCCGTAATCAAGCTCGATGGTCTCAAACGGGGCTTTGCCTTCGTGGCTGGATGCAAAGGATGCATGGCCCGGCGTATGCCAGTCCTGGGTGAAAATGACATTTTCGAACTGCTGACCAAGTTTGTTGATCAGCGGGATAATCTGGTCGCCGTCACTGACCGGCAAGGTACCACCCGGCAGGAAGCAGTTCTGGACATCAATGACCAGAAGCACATCTTCCTTGCTCTTGCCGATCACGCCCGAAGCAAGTGCTGTACGAACAGATCCAAATAGGGATGCAGATGCAAGTGATCCTGCACCAATGACGCCAAGTCCGGTAAGGAACCGGCGACGATTCAGGGAATAAGAGGAATTGTTCAAGATCGCCTTCCTGATATGGATGACCGGCGCGTCTGTTATGGTTCTTTTGCGCGGCCACTTGTTATAAGGGCTTGAACGTTCCTCTGATTTGATCAGGATTGGACGAGAACGCATGAAAGTCAAGCGGCACTCGCGGGTGCCAGTCCGACAGGGAAATCCCATCGGACGCAAGATCAGGATCAGGAGCAAGACCGAAGATGAAAATTGCGGTAATGGGTGCCGGGGCCGTTGGGTGTTACTACGGGGCGATGCTGGCCCGTGCGGGGCATGACGTTACCCTGATCGGGCGTCCCGGCCATGTCGATGCCATGAACCGGGATGGCTTGCTCCTCGATTTCGGTTCATCGCAGGAATATGTCACCGTGACGGGGAATACCGATGCCGCCGGTGTTGCCGGTTCGGATATGATCCTGTTTTGCGTTAAGTCCACCGACACCGTTGAGGCCGGCGAACAGATCAAGCCATTCATCTCTGCCAACACGATTGTGCTTAGCCTGCAGAACGGTGTGGATAACGCCGAAAGGCTTGGTGG
>NZ_DBGS01000115.1:90605-90725 GCF_002295455.1 Thalassospira sp. UBA848
GTTCTTGGTCAACCAGTCATTCCGGTGGTGGTTTATGTCGCGACCAGTATGGGCGGACCGGGCCACGTCAAACACCATGGCCGGGGCGAACTTGTCATCGGCCCATCTGCGCAAAGTCAG
>NZ_DBGS01000036.1:0-9612 GCF_002295455.1 Thalassospira sp. UBA848
ATCCCGATCGGAACGGCATATGCGATCTGGACCGGCATCGGGGCGGCGGGTGCGGTGATCTTTGGCATCATCATGGTCGGCGAACCGGCCAACCCCGGACGGTTGGTCGCCATCGCACTGATCCTGTCAGGGATCGTGATGCTGAATTTGTTCAGTCCGTCGTAAAGTGCTGTTCACAACACGCAAATGCGAAACAGGGCAGCCAATGGCTGCCCTGTTTTCGTTCGAAATAGTCCCAGTCAGTTAACCAGCACACCTGCCTCGATTTGCTTTGCAACGGCCTTGCCAAGGATGGCGTGTTCCTCGGCTGTGAAATGAATGCCATCAATGCCACTGGTGCCAATGACACTTCCCGCATCAAAGACCGGCACATTGGCAAGCTTGGCCGCACGATCAAATGCATCAGCAAATTGTTGCGAGATTTCGACACCGCCCGCCATGTTGGCCGAAAGCGGGGTTTTGGAAATATCACCCATCGGCGGCGGCGTTACCAACAGCACCTTTGGCGTGCCATAAGTGGTCAGAACCCCGCCATTGATGTTGCGCACGATATCCACCAGATGCATCGCTCCTTGCGCCACCTGATCGGCATTACGATCAAACTGCGCCTGCGCGTCATTGGTGCCCAGCATCACAACGACCAGATCAAGCGGCAGGTTCTTGGCCAGAACCTCCGGCAGGTCCTTGGCACCATTGAAATCTTCGGCTGCCAGTGCGCCCAAATCTTCACCGAAATCCAGATCAGTCGTACGGCCGTTTAGCCCATCAACAATCACGGTGTAGTGTTCTCCAAGGCCAGTTGCCATCACGCCTGCCCACCGTTCGTCATCGCCAAACCGTTCAACAGGGAACGCCTCCAACTTTGCCTTCCAGCCCCAGCTGTTTGAATCGCCAAACACCAGAATGCGCTTTGCCTCGTCGGCATGGGCTGACGCCCCCCCCAATAGCCCGGCGCACAGCGCCATCGCGCCCAACCAGATTGTTGATTTCCCAAACATCATCCAAACTCCATGCTTTGTGCGGATCTTCCGCGAAACTGAATGACGACAGCCTATGATCTACGTTATGGTGAAACAATCTACGCAATACTAAACTATTTACTGAGATATTTTCATCAATGGTGAATGAGAACATCAGCGATCTGGCGGCCTTCTGCGCCATTATCGAACTGGGCAGCTTTCGCGCCGCTGCCAAGCAACTGCGCGTGACACCCTCGGCACTCAGCCACCGCATCAAAAACCTTGAAGACAGCCTGCAAGTCCGGTTGTTAAACCGCACCACGCGCAGTGTCGCGCCGACCGATGCGGGCCGCGCACTTTATGATCGGGTCAGTCCGGCCATGCGCGAGTTGAGCGGTGCGTTGCAAAGTCTCGATGATTATCGATCTGGCCTGACCGGCACATTGCGGCTTAATGTTCCGGCCAATGCCGCGCGTGTGGTGCTTGCCCCGGCCATCGCAGGTTTTTGTCGGGATAATCCCAATGTTCGCCTTGAGATCATTGAAAATGACGGTTTCGTCGATATCGTCGCCGGGGGATTTGATGCCGGTATCCGGTTTGAAGAAACACTGGCACCGGGCATGACCGCCATTCGCCTTGGCCCATCCATCCGCCCGATGGTGATCGCAAGCCCGGATTACCTCAAACGCCATGGCACGCCCATGAACCCGAATGATCTGGTCAATCATAACTGCATCAATCTGCTGTTTCCCGGCGGCAAGCTTGCACCATGGGACTTCACTGATGGCGAGAACCATTTCGTTTTGGCAAATAACGGCAATCTGACCGTGAGCTCAACGCAGATGATGCTTGATGCGGTCAGGAACGGAATCGGCATTGGCCAGAAGCTGCAAGGCATTGCCGATGACGCGATTGAACGGGGTGAAATTGTCCCGATCCTGGAAGACTGGATGCCCGATTACGGCCAGTTCTGGATTTACTATCCCAAACGCACCTATCTGCCATCCGCCCTTCGTGCCTTCATCAACTCGGTCCGAGCCTTTCACGGGCAAACCGGCACCTGAAACAAGAAATGCCGCCCCGAAGGACGGCATTTCAAGGTCAGGTACATAAAGGGTCGATCAAACGCCAGCCGGAATACCGCTGCGTTCAACTTTGCGCGGGGATGTGATTTCTTTCCATTTGGAAAGCGCCTTGTTGATGGCCGGATACGGTTCGCGGGCGATGAATTCGCCGTCGCCGCATTTGGCAAGCACCACACCTTCTTCGGCGGCAATACGGCCACGGCTGATGGTGTAGCGCGGAAGGCCGGTGACCTCGATGCCCTCGAACACGTTGTAGTCAATTGCGGACTGCTGGTGTTCGGCGGTGATGGTTTTTGAGGCCTTCGGATCCCAGACCACCAGGTCGGCATCTGCACCCACCAGAACCGCACCCTTGCGCGGATAGATGTTAAGGATCTTGGCAATGTTGGTAGACGTTGCCGCCACGAACTCGTTCGGGGTCAGACGACCCGTGCCAACGCCATAGGTCCAAAGAAGCGGCATACGATCTTCAAGGCCGCCTGTGCCGTTCGGGATCTTGGTGAAGTCGCCAACGCCCATGCGTTTCTGTTCGGTGGTGAAGGCGCAGTGGTCGGTCGCGACAACCTGCAAGCTGCCCGATGCCAGACCATTCCACAAGCCATCCTGATGTTCCTTGCTGCGGAACGGCGGCGACATGACGCGACGGGCGGCGTGATCCCAATCGGCGTTTTTGTATTCGCTGTCATCAAGGATCAGGTGCTGGATCAGCGGCTCGCCAAAGACACGCTTGCCGTTCTGGCGCGCACGGCGAATGGCTTCGTGGGCCGGTTCGCACGACACATGCACGATATAAAGCGGCACATTGGCCATATCGGCAATCATGATCGCGCGGTTACATGCTTCGCCTTCGACATCCACGGGCCGTGAATAGGCGTGGGCTTCGGGGCCGTTATTGCCCTCGGCCAGCAATTTGGCCTGAAGGGTCGCGACCACGTCGCCGTTTTCCGCATGGACCAGTGGCATTGCGCCCAGTTCCGAGCAGCGCGAGAAGGATGCGAACATTTCGTCATCATCCACCATCAGCGCGCCCTTATAGGCCATGAAGTGCTTGAAGGTGTTGATGCCCTTTTCCTGCACGACGGTCTTCATTTCATCAAAGACCTGCTCGCTCCACCAGGTGATCGCCATGTGGAAGGAATAGTCACACACCGCCTTGGAGGATTTGTTATCCCAGGCCTGCAGTGCTTCAAGCAGCGACTGGTTCGGTGCCGGCAGGCAGAAATCGACAACCATGGTCGTCCCGCCGGCAACGGCGGCCTTGGTGCCGCTCTCGAAATCGTCTTCGGAATAGGTGCCCATAAAGGGCATTTCCATATGGGTGTGCGGATCAATACCGCCGGGCATCACATAGCAGCCGTCGGCCTCGATCACCTTGTCCCCGGTCAGGTTGTCGCCAATCGCGGCAATCTTGCCGTTTTCGATCAGGATATCGGATTTGTATGTCAGGTCGGCGGTAACAATGGTTCCGCCACGAATAACCATGGACATGGGTGGCTCCTTGTTGTCTGAGCGGCGAAAAGTTGCGGGCCATCCCGGCATTTCGCCCGTTATCTCCAAACACCCAGAGGGTATTCAATCAGTCGTCAATCAATCGTCTTAGTCTTGGAGGTCATCCCGTCCGGCGAAGCAAAACCCCGCCGGACGGTCAAAATTCACAAGATGATCAAATTACATCTTGTCGGTCACAGCGTGGGTCCAGGCACCTTCCGGCTCCTTGGTGATCACCGGGTCGGAACCACCCGACAGCAGGCTGTCAACGGTACGCTGATAGGCTGCTTCATCGAGAACCGCAGAATCACCAAGCAGTTTGGCGATTTCGGTCATCATGCGGACCTGGTGTTTCTCGGTCTGGGCACCAGTCATGTCGTTATCAAGAACGATCATCGCGGCGTCTTCCGGGTTTTCCTTTGCCCACATCCAGCCCTTCATGCTGGCATCAACAAAGCGTGCCATCTTGTCGACAAATGCCGGGTCTTCAAGATTGTCTTCAAGAACATAAAGACCGTCTTCAAGGGTTGCGACACCCTGGTCTTCGTATTTGAAGACCTTGAGGTCGTCGGCCGGGATACCGGCATCAATAACCTGCCAGTATTCGTTATAGGTCATGGTCGACACGCAATCGGCCTGCTTCTGGATCAGCGGATCAACGTTGAAGCCCTGCTTAAGGACGGTCACGCCATTGTCGCCGCCATCGGTCGGAATGCCGAGTTTCGACATCCAGCTCAGGAACGGATACTCGTTCCCGAAGAACCAGACACCAAGGGTACGACCCGGGAAGTCATCCGGGCTTTCAATGCCGGTTTCCTTCAGGCAGGTCAGCATCATGCCCGATTTGGCGAACGGCTGTGCGATGTTGACCAGCGGCACACCCTTTTCGCGCGATGCAAGGGCCGACGGCATCCAGTCAATGATCACGTCGGCACCACCACCGGCAATCACCTGCGGCGGGGCAACGTCCGGACCACCCGGATTAATGGTCACATCAAGGTCGGCTTCTTCATAGAAACCTTTGTCGAGTGCCACATAGTAGCCTGCAAACTGGGCCTGTGTGACCCATTTAAGCTGCAGGGTTACCTCGTCTGCTGCCATCGCCGAAAACGATGCCAACCCGAAACTCAACCCCATAGCAGTCGAAATAAACTTATTCATTCGTCGATGTCTCCTCAGGTTGTAGTCAAGTCCTCCCGACGGGTCGTCTTGTTTTATGCCTTTAATGGCGACGTACCCGGAATGACGGATGCCATGACGTTGCTTTTCTCTCGATATAAGCCACGGCTCCGTAGAAGGCGGTCCCCGCAAGGGCCGCCAATGCGATTTCCGCCCAGACCATGTCGATATTCATCCGCCCGACCTCGGTCGAGATGCGGAAGCCCATACCAACAATCGGGGTGCCGAAAAATTCGGCGACGATTGCGCCAATCAGCGCAAGCGTGGAATTGATTTTAAGTGCGTTGAACACAAACGGCATGGCAGCGGGCAAACGCAGTCTGAACAGCGTTGACCAATAGCCCGACGCGTATGTCGCCATCAGATCCTTCTCAAGCTTACCTGCCGCATTCAACCCGGTAACGGTGTTCACCAGCATCGGGAAGAACGTCATGATCACGATCACAGCCGCCTTGGACTGCCAGTCAAAGCCGAACCACATCACCATGATCGGCGCGACACCAATGATCGGCAGGGCCGACACCATGTTGCCCAGCGGCAAAAGACCGCGTTTAAGAAACGGCACACGGTCAACGGCAATCGCGATGATAAAGGCCGATCCACAGCCCATGACATAGCCACTGAGCACTGCCTTCACAAAGGTCTGGTGGAAGTCGGATGCCAGAATGTCGGTGGAATTGACAAACCGTTCGCCAATCATGCTGGGCGGCGGCAACAGGACCTGTGGCACGCCAAAGCCCGAAACGACGACTTCCCATACAAACAGAAGCCATATGCCAAAGGCCAACGGCACAACAATGTTGGCAGCGTGTTGCTTGCTGCGATCAAGGCTATGGAAATTGGCGATCACATCAATCCCGCGCCAGACAAACGCCCAAAGCGAAATGATAAACAACCAGAATCCAAGCGTGGCATAACCGGCCACACCATGATCATAAAGAACATTCACCGCCTGCCAGCAGCCAAACACGGCGACCGCAAGAATAACCATCCCCGCCTTGACCGACCGCACACCAAGCCAGGTGAAAGCCGCACCGGTAATCACACAAAGTGCCATGGCGATGGCAAGCCCCGGAATATCGCCGACAAAGGCAACCTGTTTTCCGGTATCACCATCAATGCCCGACAGCGGAAAAATCAGGGCCAGCAAGGCCGCAATCGCCGCAACGAGACAGAATTTGTCCAGTTTCATCCCGGTCATGACTTTACTCCCATCCGCACAAGGACCCTGCGCTCACACCAGCCAACGATCACCACAAGGATGGCCGCCACAAAGGCCGCTGTCAGAAGGGCCGACCAGATCTGGATGGTCTGTCCGTAATAGGAGCCCGCCAGCAAACGCGCACCAAGCCCCGCCTGCGCACCGGTCGGCAATTCGCCAACGATGGCACCGACCAGACTGATCGCAATCGCGACTTTTAGGCTGGCAAACAGGTATGGCATGGCGGACGGCAACCGAAGCTGCCAGAAGGTCTGCCATTTCGAGGCATTATAGGTCCGCATCAGATCAAGCTGGATCACCTGCGGGGAACGCAGGCCCTTGACCATGCTGATCGTGACCGGGAAAAAGCACAAATAGGTCGAAATAACCGCCTTTGGCACCAGTCCCTTGATCCCGATGGCACCCAGAACAACAATGATCATCGGGGCGATGGCAAGGATCGGAATGGTTTGCGATGAAATCACCCATGGCATCAGGCTTTTTTCAAGCGTCATGACATGAACGATGCCCACCGCCAGCAACACACCAAGCAACGTCCCGATCCCAAAGCCCAGAAGGGTCGAGGAAAGCGTCACCCAGCTGTGATAAACCAGCGACCGCTTGGACGTGATCTTGATGGCAAAGATGGTTTTATACATCTCGACCGCGACCTGATGGGGGGCCGGCAGGATCGGACGGTCCTGCGCCAGCGTGTCTTCGATCAGCTGGCCGGCAGTCCAGGTCTGGTCAGCACGGTCATATCGGTCAATCTGGGTCGGCGCGTTCATGAAAACGGCCCCGACATACCACAGAACAAGAAGCGCAATCAGAACAACGCAGACCGGCCCGGTCTGGCCAGACATCATGCGCGTCCAGGTCGATGGTCCGTTAACGGACCCGGTCATGGAAGCAGCATTACTCGTCATTGCTGTGCCCCGCACGCAGCCCTTCACGAACCCGATGCGCAATCTCGAGGAATTCCGGCGTTTCACGGATATCGAGTGTACGGTCGTTCGGGAAGTTGGTTTCGATCACGTCAATGATGCGCCCCGGACGCGGTGACATCACAACAATCTTGGTCGACAGATACACCGCCTCGGGGATGGAGTGGGTCACAAACGCCACCGTCTTGTTGGTGCGCGCCCACAGTTTCAGCAGCTGTTCATTGAGGTGATCACGCACGATCTCGTCGAGCGCACCAAACGGTTCGTCCATCAAAAGCAGGTCGGCGTCGAATGACAGCGCACGCGCAATTGATGCACGCTGCTGCATGCCACCAGACAGCTGCCATGGGAATTTCTTTTCAAAGCCATTGAGCTCGACAAGCTTCAGGGCCTCCTGGGCGCGCTTGACGCGCTCTTCCTTGGAGATTTCCATGATTTCGAGCGGCAAGGTCACGTTGCGTTCGATCGAGCGCCACGGCAAAAGCGCCGGTGCCTGAAAGACATAGCCATAAGCACGCTTTTCGCGGGCTTCGTGCGGTGTAACACCGTTGATCGAAATATCGCCCCCGGTGGCTTGCTCAAGATCGGCAATCACACGCAAAAGCGTGGTTTTGCCACAACCTGACGGACCGATAAAGGAAACGAAATCGCCTTCTTCGATGGTCAGATCGACATCGGAAAGGGCGTACACAGGACCATCTGCCGTCTGAAAGGTCAGCGACAGTTTATTGATATCAACAACAGCTTTTTTCGATGCGGGCATCTCAGCAACATTATTGACGACTTGTTTTAGCGTCATGGGGTTTCCCCTGATCGTATGTCTCTCTTCCGAACCAGAAAGATTTCTGATCCGACTTATTGGAAGCCTCCCTCAGGGACGTTGCCCTGAACCCTGTCGACATTTGATCAAACGCATAAAGCCTTTGCCCGGTCATTGCCGGGAATGGGGAATGATACCCCACCTGTCGATCAGGGCAAAACGGCGAGCAGCCACAAACCGCTCGCCGGTATCATGAAATCAGTTCCCGTCCGTCAGACGGGTATAGGTCGACGGGCGACGGTCGCGGAAGAACTGCCAGTTGTCGCGAATTTCGCGCACCATCGACATATCCATGTCATGGACCAGCAATTCGTCCTGGTCACGCGATGCCTGTGCTTCGATTTCGCCACGTGGATTGACGAAATAGCTCTGACCATAAAACTCGCCAATATCCCACGGCTGTTCGCGTCCAACCCGGTTGATCGCGCCGATGAAACACCCGTTGGCCACGGCCGATGCCGGCTGTTCGAGTTTCCAGATATATTCCGACACCCCGGCAACAGTCGCCGACGGATTGACGATATATTCCGCCCCGTTCAGCGCCAGCGCACGCCAGCCTTCCGGGAAGTGGCGGTCATAGCAGATATAAACGCCAAGTTTGCAGTACTGGGTGTCAAAGACCGGCCAATCCGAGACGCCCGGCTTGAAGAAGAACTTCTCCCAGAAACCGGCGACGTGGGGGATATGGGTTTTGCGGTATTTCCCAAGATAGGTACCGTCGGCATCAATCACGGCAGCGGTGTTGTAATAGACACCGGTGATGTCTTCCTCATAGATCGGAACAACGATCACCATTTTGTATTTTGCTGCCAGCTCACACATCAGCTGTGTGGTCGGGCCATCGGGGATTTTTTCCGCGGCCGCATACCATTTTTTGTCCTGGCTCGGACAGAAATAGGGCTGGGTGAAAACTTCCTGAAAGCACAGGACCTGCACACCTTTTTTGGCTGCCTCTTCAATATAGGGCAGATGTGCGTCAATCATGGCCTTGCGGATTTCTTCGGGGGTCTGATCGGTTGACCCTTTCAGACTCATTTGAATCAGTCCGCCTCTCAGCATCGACATCCGAGATACCTCCTTGATCTGATATTTTTATGTCCGTGCCAGCTTTTGCTGATCTTTGGACTTATGTCCGAACGCGCCCCAAGAACCCTGTTTTGTTTTATGCGGGTCCATTCCCAGACGGGACGCGATCAGTAAAATCGCGAAACAGATGTTTCCTCCGTGGCGTTGCAGAACCGTTTGATTTTTTATCAGCCCTGCAAGCCGTTGCCCCCTGCCCGTTTGGAACGGACAAGGGGCGAATTTCTTGATCTTAATCGATCTCTTTAAGCACTTCGCGCAATGTGCCGAACAGCTGATCAATGTGTGATTTTTCAAGGATCAGCGGCGGCGACAGCGCAATAATGTCACCCGTGGTCCGGATCAGGATGCCTTTTTCAAACGCCTTGAGGAAGGCATTGAAGGCACGCTTGGTCGGGAAGCCTTCAATCGGCTCCAGCTCGATCGCACCGATCAGACCCAGGTTACGAACATCCTTGACCAGCGGCAGGTCGATCAGGCTGTGCACTGCATCTTCCCAATACTGACCAAGTTCCTGGCCCTTGGTGTAAAGACCATCTTCTTCATAGGTCTCAAGCGTTGCCATCGCGGCTGCACAGGCAACCGGGTTACCCGAATAGGTGTAACCATGGAACAGCTCGATCATGTTTTCCGCACCGGTCATGAACGCATCATGGATTTCGTCGGTGGCAAACACGGCACCCATCGGAATGGTTCCGTTGGTCAGGCCCTTGGCGGTCGTGACCAGATCCGGCTGAACACCGAAATAATCAACTGCGAACGGTGCGCCAAGGCGACCGAAACCGGTGATGACTTCATCAAAGATCAGAAGAATGCCGTGCTTGGTGCAAATCTCGCGCAGGCGTTCCAGATA
>NZ_DBGS01000036.1:9985-19809 GCF_002295455.1 Thalassospira sp. UBA848
ACGGCCGCGATGGTTGACGGATCATGCAGCGCGCAAATGCGTTCCAGATCTTCGGCAAGGTAGGCCCCATGTTCGGGCATGCCACGGGTGACACCGTTTTCTTCCGGCAAATAGGTGTGACGCATATGGTCAACACCGCCCAGCATCTGGCCAAAGGTCTTGCGGTTACCCGAAATACCCCCGACAGAAATACCACCGAAGTTCACACCGTGATAGCCGCGTTCACGACCGATCAGACGGGTCCGCTGACCATCGCCACGTGCGCGATGATAGGCCAGTGCGATTTTAAGCGCGGTCTCAACCGATTCCGAACCGGAGTTGGTATAGAACACATGGTTAAGATTGCCCGGCATCAGCTGAGCCAGACGGCTGGCCAGCTCGAACGCCTTGGGATGGCCCATCTGGAACGCCGGTGCGTAATCCAGCTCATCCATCTGCGCCTTGACCGCTTCGACGATTTTCGGACGCTTGTGACCGGCGTTGCAGCACCAAAGGCCTGCCGTACCGTCAAGGATATCGCGGTTGTCGTCGGTTTTGTAATACATGCCATCAGCAGAGACCAGCATACGCGGGGTCTGCTTGAACTGACGGTTGGCCGTAAAGGGCATCCAGAACGCCGAAAGATCGTTCGGACGACTGATTTTCGTGGTGGCTGTCATCAAAAGGTCTCCCGTACCTTTTTAAGTGCTTCTCTCTACCGGTTCGGTGGCGGACACCGTCCACCGGCATCTGATTTTATTCTTCCCGTATCGCGAAAGGTATTCGGCCCTCTGACCAAAATGTCGCACATTCGCCTTGCGGAAAGGCCTGCAATACAGGCACGTCAAAGTCGTTAGCATGAGACATGCCCATGCACTAGCGCTTTAACACCACCGCGGAACTGTTTCGAATATTCGACCGTCAAACACCATTTCGGCGACCCTGATTTTTGTTTACGGCGTCTATTTTGTGTTTATCTTTCATCGGAGCTGTTCGATATTTCGGACAAAACCGACTCTTGACCATGGCGAGGGTCCAAACTTATCCAAATGATCGATCCGGCAATTGATATGAAAGAAAAAGCAAGGAAAAGCCCGAAGATTGGGGTGGTTCCCAATCAAGGGATTTGACGCAGAGGCTTTCTCTCATATCAGTTGTCCTTCGGATCACCCGGATTTGCACGGGCTACGTTGTCGCAAAATCTTGAAAGATTTGCATCTTCCTGCAATTTTGCTTCGTATATCCGCACAAATCCAGGAGACCGGAACGGTCATTTGGATAAGTTTGGACCCTTGGCACGACGCGCATAAAAAAGTTTCTTTTTGATATTAGAAGTAGAGGTTATTTTAACCTGACCAAACGGTCAAGATAAATGACACGATTTATACAGTACGATTGAGAACCATCGAAATCGGCGCGAAACGGGACATTAGAATGAGCACAAAACCCGCAGTAAACGGCGCACACAAGGCTGCGATCCGGCAGGAGAACGAAGAACAGATTCTGGCGGCTGCCGAACGGGTCTTTGCCGATTTCGGGTTCAAGGGCGCCACAACCGCACGGATTGCCGAGACCGCCAATGTGCCCAAGGCGAATGTGCATTACTATTTCAGCACCAAAGAGGCCCTTTATCGCCGCATCATGGAAGATGTCTGCGACCATTGGCTTGAAGCTGCGATGACGTTCGATAACAGTGCTGATCCGGCGCTTATTCTGCGCGGCTATATCGAAGCCAAAATGGACCTTTCACGCCTGCGTCCCTATGGGTCGCGTCTTTGGGCACATGAAATCATTCGTGGTGCCAAATTCTCGTCGGAATATATTTCCACCACGGTCAAAAGCTGGCTTGATAGCCGTGTGGTGGCGATCCGCGGCTGGATCGCCGAGGGTAAGATGGATGATATCGAACCCTATACGCTGATGTACATGATCTTTGCCACCACCCAGCACTATGCCGACTTTGGCCGTCAGATCGAAATCTTCAACAACGACAAACCGCTTACCGACGCACAATTTGCCGAGGCCAAGGAAAATGTCGTTCGTATCATTCTCAAGGGTGTCGGACTGACCTGAGCTGGCGGTCGCTGCCCGGCACTCATAGCCCCCTTTCTGACAAAGTTATTGATTAAGACAAGTTGAATAAACCGCACCGCGTCCACATCTAAATAATCGGGAGTGATCAGGAAACGACAAGGGCGGAAAAGATGCGGTCAAAGCTGCGATACGCCAACCTTATTAGAATATGCGCATTATGCGTGATAATCACCGCATTGACCGGCTTGTCGACACCTGCCATGGCTCAGCAGTCTGATCGCAATAACCCTGCCGCTGACACATCCAGATCAAATTGCAAAACCATCACAATCGGCGGCCCGACAAGTTGGCAGCCGATTTCCTATATTGCAAAGGACGGGCGCCAAACCGGTCTTGGCATCGATATCATCACCGAATATGCCAAACGCAATAACCTTGATGTCAGGGTTGATATCGAGATGCCCTGGGCCAGAACCCTTGATTTGCTGTTTCAGGGTGAGATCGACGCCACAGCGGGTGCATATTTCAAGACCGAACGCCAACGGCTTTACCACTATAGCGACCCCTTCTACGAAGACGATATCATGGTTTTTCAGCATGTGGACCGGCGCTTTGGCTATCGCCAGATCAGCGACCTTCGGGGGTATCGCGGGGCGCGCCCGCATGGTGGCAGCCTTGGAAACGAGATCGACAGCTATTCAAGCCAAAATCTCGACGTTGTTTATTCCCCGACAATTGATCGCATCTTTGACCTGCTTGTTGCAGGTCATGTCGATTATGTTCTGCTGGGTCGCTATGATGGGCTGGCAACGCTTCGCAAACTTGGCATTCAGGACGAAATCATCGCTGTTGATCCCCCGGTGGCGCGTAACCCCGTGCATCTGATGTTTTCGCGCAATAGTCCCTGTCGTCGTCACATTCAACAGATCAACGCGTTAATTGCCGAGCTTGGCGATCGCGGTATTCTGCAAGAACGCATCGAATACCATCTTGGTCAAACCGTGTTTGATGTCGATAACGGCAGCTAGGGCAAAGCCCCCTCTTACCCAACCTCAAATGGCACCACTTCTGGATAGTTGAAACATTTGGTTGATATGCCAACTGTAAGAAACTTCCATAATTACAACGTTGCCATCAGACCATGCTGTCCATCAGACGATCATTTCGGGCTGTTTGTTTTTGCCTTCGCGGTTTACCGATCGGGGCTGCTGCCTTGCTGACGGCAGTGCCTGCACTTGCCGAAGATGTAAATACCGGCCCAACACAGATCAACCAACCTGCCAGCGCCTGCCGAACCTTGTCTGTCGGTGGCGCCGATGGCTGGGAACCGATCAGCTATATTCGCGAGAATGGGCAACATACAGGCCTGGCGATTGACATTCTGCGAGATTACGCAAAACGTCATGATTTGCGGGTTGAAGTCAATCTCGACATTCCCTGGACGCGTGCGATGCAAATGCTGGGCAACGGCGAGCTGGACGTGATCGCCGGGGCTTACTTCACCGCCGAGCGAAACCAGATCCATTTCTATAGCAAGCCATTCGCGCAAGACGACATCATTGTCTTTCAACGCAGGAATGCCCAGTTTCAGGTCAATGACCTGCACGATCTGATTGGTTATCGAGGTGCCCGGCCGCAAGGGGGCAGCTATGGCGACTATATCGACATGTTCGCAGAACAGCGACTGGACATGATTTTCTCACCGACGGGAAATCGCATCTTTGATGTGCTTTTGAACGGTCGGGTGGATTATGTGATGCTGGGCCGGTTTGACGGGCTGACCAACATCTATCGCGACAGTTTAAGCGACAAGATTACGGCGATTGAGCCGCCTATCGACAGCAATGATGTGCATTTCCTGTTTTCACGCAAAAGCCCCTGCATGCGGCACGTCCAGAATCTGAATATCCTGATCGAAAACATGTCTGAGAACGGCACATTGGGACGCTGGACCGAAAGCCATCTTTTCGACACCTCCGAAGGGGCCAGCTAAACGCCCTCGATATCGATGAGTCATCATATAAAACGCAAAAAAGCAGGGCGTTTGAAGCGCCCTGCTTTTTTGGTGAAACATCATTGCCACTTCGGCCATCGCCCAAGGGCATCATGCTTGCCTATTCTTTCATGACCGTCTCGTCGGCCTTGGCAAGAACAGCGTTCAGCAGAACCTGCCCACCCGCATCAGACCAGTGTTTGTGGACTTCTTCGATCTCGTTATGGGAAATACCATCGACACACGGGATAAAGATCATCGCCGTCGGGCAGACCTGTGCAAGGTAGCAAGCATCATGGCCAGCACCCGAAACGATTTCACGTGCCGAGAAACCGCCAAGCTCTGCCCCCTTGCGCACCGCATCGACACAGGATTTGTCGAACGGAACCGGTGCATAATAGAAGATCTGCTCGAACTCGGTCTCAAGACCAATATCCTTGGCAATCTTTTCGACACCTTCGCGCAATGCCTTGTCCATATCGGCCAGAACCGCGTCGTCGGGGTGACGGAAATCAACCGTAAAGAAGACTTCGCCAGGGATGACGTTACGCGAGTTCGGATGGATCTGCATCATGCCAACGGTGGCACATGCCAGCGGAGAGCGATCCAGACCGATCTTGTTAACCAAATCGACCACGCGTGACGCCCCCAGAAGGGCATCCTTGCGGGTTTTCATCGGGGTCGGTCCGGCATGGGCTTCGACACCGGTGAACTTGATTTCGTACCAACGCTGGCCCTGGGCATCGGTGACGATACCGATATCCTTGCCTTCATCTTCAAGGATCGGGCCCTGTTCGATATGGGCTTCGAAATAGGCCCCCATTTCGTGGGCATCAATGGTTGGCTCGTCCGGGCCCATATAACCGATACGCTCAAGTTCCTCGCCCATGGTCTTGCCATCGACGTCTGCACGTGAATGACCGTATTCAAGATCAAACACCTTGGCAAACACGCCTGATGACACCATTGCTGGCGCAAAACGCGAGCCTTCCTCGTTTGTCCAGCAAACGACCTCAAGCGGGGCTTCGGTTTCGTATTTGGCTTCGTTCAGGGTACGGATAACTTCCAGCCCCGAAAGAACACCATAAACACCATCATACTTGCCGCCGGTCGGCTGACTATCAAGGTGGCTTCCCATGACAATGGGGGCCAGATCCGGGTTACGGCCTTCGCGACGGGCAAAGATATTGCCCATCTTGTCGATCCGGATCGAGCAACCCTCTGCCTTGCACCACTTGATGAACAGATCGCGGCTTTCGCGGTCAAGATCGGTCAGCGCCAGACGGCAAACGCCGTCCTTGGCTGTTTTGCCGATCTTGGCCATCTCCATCAGGCTATCCCAAAGGCGGTCACCATCAATTGACAGGTTACGTACACTGGGTTGAGCAGTCATTCGTTCGTCCTTTTGGTTTTGGTGGCACAGATGGTTTATTCAGCAGCGACACGCATGGGATTAAGCGGGTGTTCCGGCCAGGTCATTGGCGGCTTGTCGGTCTTGACCGGTTCCATGGTGATGCAATCAGGGACCGGGCAGATGTGATAGCAAAGGTTACAACCCACGCATTCCTCATCGACCACTTCAAACAGACGACCGCCTTCAGGCTTGTCGGTCATGGTGATTGCCTGGTGCGATGTATCTTCGCACGCGATATGGCAACGACCGCACTCGATGCAGTTATCCGGGTTGATCACCGCCTTGGTGTCGAAGTTCATGTTCAGCTCGTTCCAGTCGGAAACCTGCGGAACGGCTGCACGGGTGAACTGTTCGACACTGGTGTAGCCCTTGTCATCCATCCACTGGCTCATACCGTCAATCAGATCATCGACCACGCGGAAGCCATAGATCATCGCAGCCGTACAAACCTGAACGGCGTTCGATCCCAGCGCCATGAATTCGACTGCGTCTTTCCAGGTGGTGATGCCCCCGATACCGGAAATCTCAAGATCGCGGGTTTCCGGGGTGCGGGCGATTTCAGCAACCATGTTCAGCGCAATCGGCTTGACCGCCGATCCGCAATAACCGCCGTGCGTACCCTTGCCGTCAACAACCGGTTCCGGGACCATGTTGTCGATATCGACCGACACGATGGAGTTAACGGTGTTAATCAGCGATACAGCATCCGCACCGCCCTTCAACGCGGCTTCGGCCGACCACAGGATGTTGGTGATGTTCGGGGTCAGTTTGGTAAAGACCGGAATATCAACCGCGTCCTTGACCCAACGGGTGACCTGTTCGACCATTTCCGGCACCTGACCGATGGCCGACCCCATGCCGCGTTCGCACATGCCGTGCGGGCAACCAAGGTTAAGTTCCAGACCATGCACACCGCTTTCGGCGATCTGCTGGGCAAGGTCCTTCCAGGCGCGTTCCTCGATCGGGGCCATCATCGAACCGATGATGACGTGATCAGGATACTCTTTCCGGCATTCGCGGATTTCCTGAAGGTTGGTGGCAAGCGGACGGTCGGAAATCAGCTCGATATTGTTGATCCCCAGCAGACGTCGGTTCTGGTCATGGTGCGCGCCATAGCGCGAGGACACGTTGACCACGGGCGGATCGATGCCCAGCGTCTTCCAGACAACCCCGCCCCAGCCCGCTTCAAAGGCACGAACGACGTTGTATTTCTTGTCCGTCGGCGGCGCGGAGGCCAGCCAGAACGGGTTAAGCGAATCAATACCGGCGATTTTGCAGCTTAGATCAGCCATTTTTCTCTCTCCCTTTGCTGGCGGTTCAAGCGGATTTCAGGAATGCATCAATGGCGATGGCGGCCTGTTTGCCGTCTTCGACCGATTGCACGGTCAAATCTTCGCCACTCTTGATGCAGTCCCCACCGGCGAACACGCCCGGGGCGGTTGTCTGATAGGACTCATCGACCACGATTTTGCCACCGGTGATCTCCATGCCGGCGAGGTCATCGGTTTTGATTTTTTGTCCGATGGCCTTCAAAATCTGGTCTGCACGCACGTCAAAGGTTTCGCCTGTGCCAACAAGTTTGCCACTGGCATCAAGTTCGGTTTTTTCGAACTCCATGCCCATCAGCTTGCCATTGGCCTTGATCGCGACCGGCTTTGCCCAATAGCGCACAATAACGCCGTTTGTTTTGGCAAGGTCCTGCTCGAACTCGGTCGCGGACATGTTTTCCGCACCACGGCGGTAAACAAGGGTGACTTCCTCAGCCCCCAGACGCTTGGCCTGAACTGCGGCATCAATTGCAGTGTTGCCACCGCCGATGACGATCACGTTGTTGCCAACCGGCATATCGGATTTCGGTTCGGTCTGGCGCAGTTTTTCGATGAAGGTAATGGCATCATCAACGCCCGGGAAATCTTCACCCTTAAGGCCAAGATCATTGGTCGAGCCAAGGCCGACACCAACAAAGACGGCGTCGTATTTTGCCTTGAGGTCGGCAAGGTTAATGTCCTTGCCAAGCGCCTTGTTGTATTCGATTTCAATCCCGCCGATGCCCAGAAGAAACTCAACTTCGCGCTGGGCGAAATCGTTGGTCATCTTATAAGCGGCCAGACCATATTCATTCAGTCCGCCCGGTTTCGGCTTGGATTCAAACACAACAACGTTATGGCCCAGCATCGCCGCACGGTGCGCGCAGGAAAGGCCCGCCGGACCGGCACCGACAACGGCAATCGTCTTGCCGGTTTTGGGCGCACGTTTGAACGGATGAGGCAAATCGCGTTCCATCAAATGATCGACCGCGTATCGTTGCAGGCTGCCGATCTCAACAGCGGTATCCTCGGCGACGTTGCGAACGCAGGCCTCTTCACACAGCACTTCGGTCGGGCAGGCACGCGCACAGGTACCGCCCATGATGTTGGCCGACAAAATGGTCTTTGCCGCACCATCCGGGTTGCCGGTACTGATTTTGCGAATGAAGGATGGAATATCAATTGATGTCGGGCATGCGGTCACGCATGGCGCGTCATAGCAATACAGGCAGCGGTTGCTTTCCGCCATGGCCTGAAGTTCGGAATAGGCCGGATGCAGATCGGAAAAACCGTCATCTGCGTCATTGTGACCAGCACCGCCATGAACGGCACCGGATTTTGAAGCTTGCTTGGCCTGCAAGGTGGTCATTTGTTTGTCTCCCTGCCAAAAAGGCGTCCTCTCCTGACGTCATCGAGAGACAAAACAAGAATGAAAATACAATCGACCGCGGACCAAATGTGATCGCAGCTATTGCGCGATCAGAATACAGCTATGGCGTTTCGTGGACGGGCGGGCCCGACCAACTCAGGGTCTTTCATACTGACATTCTTGGCGTATCCGTTCAGACAATGCTGAACTGTTTCCCAGTATTTGATCTGCCGTGTGGTTATAGTTTCGGGGTTATCCCCGGTTGATACACGTGCAGATGCCTCTCTCTGACAGAAACAGCATGTCCAATCCTGATCATTTGGTCAAGATTAAAAATCCGATTTCTTGCCGGCCGTGAAAAATGAACGGAATTGAAGGAAGATTTGCCACCCGGAACCAGCTTCTCCGGACCGGGTTCCTGAGGATTAGACTGGGTATATGTTCTTGATTTGGCGTAATTTTATGCTGGCTTTATTTGGACGAACTAAAGTAACGTCCACCGACCAGCGCAATTCGGAACGCCTTTGATGACCACAAAAAATGATGCAACCGACACCCTTCCAGACCGTCAACCGTCGGTTCGGGCTGTCGCCATGCCGTCTGACACCAACCCGACCGGGGATATCTTTGGTGGCTGGTTGATGTCACAAATGGACCTTGCGGCTGGTACTGCGGCGGCTCGGCGTGCCAAGGGCAGAACCGCAACCGTCTTTGTCGACAGCATGTCGTTTCTGCGTCCGGTTCATGTCGGTGATGAAGTCTCGTTCTTTACCGACATCATCCATGTCGGACGCACATCGCTTCGCATCAATGTACAGGCCTGGCGCCAAACCCGGTTTGAGGAAAGGTCTGATAAAGTGACCGAAGGCGTCTTTACCTTCGTCGCCCTGGATGAAGCCGGTCGCCCGCGCCCGCTTGATCCCGACGTCGAGGACGGTGTGGCTCAGGCCTGATCGACCATCGGGCCTTGAAGATAGGCGAACAACAGTTCGGCAACAGCAACGAAGCTATCGACATGGGCGCGTTCGTGCCCGTGCGATGCATCCAGCCCGAAACAGATCAAGGATGCCCTCGTATCATATCCGGCCTCAAGGGCGGATGCGACGTCACTGCGATAGAATTTGAAAACATCGCGCGCATGTTCGATCCCGTTTGCCACACAAAGATCCAGCAAATGCCGATTGAGCTTGCGATCAAACGGGCCTGACATATCCTTCATTGCGATGGTCACACCATATTCGCTGGTGTTTTGGTCCGGCGCGAAGGTGCCGTTATCAACCGCCACCAGTTCGGCGATATCATCATCAAGAATATGCGGCGCGCCAAGGCCGACTTCCTCGGCAATGGTGAACAGGAACTTGCAGGTTACCGGCAAGTCGACCTTGCCCGTCACCACCGCACGGATCGCTGAAAGCACGGCAGCCACGCCTGCCTTGTCATCCAAATGGCGCGACACCACAAAGCCGCTTTCGGTGAATTCCGCATTGGTATCAACTGCGACCATATCACCAACATTGATACCAAGGGCGCGCACATCATCCCCGTTTGACACCCGCGCATCCAGACGCAACTCAAGCTGTTCCCATGTAACCGGCTGGCTCTCGATTTCGGTGTTATAGGTATGGCCTGATGCCTTGATCGTCAGGATCGTGCCGCGTGTCGTTTTTCCATTGTCGGAATAGACCGTCACGCGTGCCCCTTCGGCGAAACGCGATGACCAATGCCCGA
>NZ_DBGS01000129.1:0-2051 GCF_002295455.1 Thalassospira sp. UBA848
CTTACGGTTTACACCTCGACCTATGTTGCCGAGGTTGTTCGTTCCGGTATCCAGGCTGTTCCGAATGGTCAGTGGGAGGCTGCCGACAGTCTTGGCATTCGCCGTTCTGTCGCCCTTCGCAAGGTGATCCTGCCGCAATCCATGCGCGTTGCGATCCCGCCACTGACCAACCAGTATCTGAACCTGACCAAAAACAGCTCATTGGCTGTTGCTGTCGGTTACCCGGATCTGGTTTCGGTATCCAACACGACCATGAACCAGACAGGTCAGGCGATTGAGGCCATCTCGATCTTCATGTCGATCTATCTTGGTTTGTCCTTGTTGACCTCGCTCTTTATGAACTGGTTCAACAAGAAAATGGCACTGGTGGAGAGGTAACATGTCAGAAAACGCAAAACTACCTCCGCTGCCAACCGGCACCTTTGCCGAACGTGCGATTGTATGGTCGAAAAAGAACCTGTTTGACGGATGGTTCAACACCATTTTGACGCTTGGTTCGATCGCATTCCTGTTCTGGCTTATCCCGCCAATCGTTGAGTGGGCCATCGTCAATGCGACGCTGTCCCCCACCATCGAGGGTTGCGCAGAAGCCAGCGGCGCCTGCTGGGGCTTTGTGAATGCGAACTTGCGACTGATCCTGTTCGGGACCTACCCGTTTGACGAACAGTGGCGTCCGCTGTTGGCCATGATCCTTCTGATGGGCATCATTTGCGGTAGCCTCGGTGGAGTTAAGTATCCGGGCATGCGCAAGGCCATCATCCCGATGTGGGTGATTGGTGTGCCGATCATTGCCATCCTCATGTGGGGTGGTGTGTTTGGTCTGACCTATGTCCAGAACAGCTATTGGGGTGGCCTGCCGCTGACCCTGATCCTGTCCTCGATCGGTGTGATCTTTGCCTTTCCGTTCGGACTGCTGCTGGCACTTGGTCGACAGTCGCACATGCCAGCGATCAAAACCGTGTCTGTGGTTTACATCGAGGTTATTCGTGGTGTGCCACTGATTACGGTGCTGTTCATGGCATCGGTCATGTTCCCGCTGTTCCTGCCTGATGGGGTGACCATCGACAAGCTGCTGCGTGCACAGATCGGTATTATCCTGTTTACCGCTGCCTACCTCGCCGAGGTATTCCGTGGTGGTCTGCAGGCCGTACCGCGTGGTCAGTTCGAGGCTGGTGACAGTCTTGCGCTGTCTTACTGGCAATCGATGCGTCTGATCATTTTGCCGCAGGCACTGCGTCTGGTGATCCCGCCGACCGTCAACAGCTTTATCTCCATGTTCAAGGACACCACACTGGTCGTGATTATTGGCCTGTTTGACTTCCTTGGCACGGTGAAGCTGGCACTGCGCAGTGACCCGGCCTGGACCAAGTATTACGTCGAAGGTTATGCCTTCGCCGCGGCAATTTTCTTCCTGATCTGTTTCTCGATGGCGAAATATTCCGCCTATCTTGAAAAAGAGCTTCGCAAAGGCGAACAAAGGTAAGGAGTGAGGAAAAAACAATGACTGTAGCAACTGAACCCACTACCGGCGCTGTGCCTCCTCCGTCCAAAGAGGATGTCATCACCGTCAACAAGATGAACAAATGGTATGGCAATTTCCATGTTCTTCAGGATATTGACCTGTCTGTTCGCAAAGGTGAGCGTATCGTTATCTGCGGCCCGTCCGGCTCAGGTAAATCGACGCTGATCCGCACCCTGAACCGCCTTGAGACCTATCAAAGCGGTGAAGTCTTCGTCGATGGCATCTTGCTTGGCGACGATGTCAAAAACATTGAAGCCGTGCGCCGCGAAGTCTGCATGGTGTTCCAGCACTTCAACCTTTTCCCGCACATGACCGTGCTGGAAAACCTGACGCTGGCCCCGATCTGGGTTCGCAAGATGCCCAAGAAGCAAGCCAACGAACTGGCCATGCATTACCTTGAGCGTGTGCGAATTGCCGAGCAGGCCCACAAATTCCCGGGCCAACTTTCCGGTGGTCAGCAGCAGCGAGTGGCGATTGCCCGTTCGCTCTGCATGCAGCCGAAAATCATGCTGTTTGATGAGCCGACCTC
>NZ_DBGS01000129.1:2242-21637 GCF_002295455.1 Thalassospira sp. UBA848
CTTGAGCGTGTGCGAATTGCCGAGCAGGCCCACAAATACCCGGGGCAGCTTTCCGGCGGTCAGCAGCAGCGTGTGGCGATTGCCCGTTCGCTCTGCATGCAGCCGAAAATCATGCTGTTTGACGAGCCGACCTCGGCCCTTGACCCGGAAATGGTCAAGGAAGTTCTCGACGTCATGGTCGAGCTTGCCAAGGAAGGCATGACCATGCTTTGCGTGACCCACGAGATGGGCTTCGCCAAAGAGGTCGCAGACCGTGTGATCTTCATGGATGCCGGCCAGATCGTCGAAATGGCTGGTCCGCAGGAGTTCTTTGATAACCCGAAAAGCGATCGTACGAAGCTGTTCCTCAGCCAGATTCTTTCGCACTAGTCGGTTAGCGAACCACTTGATCTCTGCAAAACGGCCCCTTTTACGCGGGGCCGTTTTCGTTTTTGTGAAAATGATCCTTGCCCCGGCCCGCGCAATTGCCGAAACTCGCCCCACCCTGTTCATCATCCGGAATGCAAATGACCACGCCTGAAACAAGTTCCGTGACACATCCCGCCCTTATTTCTGTTGAACATCTCAGCAAACGGTTTGGCAACAAGCTTGCGCTTGATGATGTCAGCCTGTCTCTTCCCAAAGGTGAGACATTGGCGATCATTGGTCCGTCGGCTGCAGGCAAAAGTGTTCTGATGAAATGTCTGGTCGGAATTTATGGGGCAGATGCCGGCAAGATCATCCTTGATGGCGACGATGTCAGCCAGACCAATGCGCCCAAACGGGCTGCCTGGGCCGAACGCATTGGCATGCTGTTTCAGCAAAACGCCCTGTTTGACAGCCTTAAGGTCTGGGAAAACATCTGTTTCCGGCAAATTGAACTTGGCACGCTCAGCCGCAAGGACGCCAGGGAACACGCCGTCCATCTGCTGGGACTTGTCGGCTTGGCTGCTGAAAGTGCTGACTTGACGCCCGGTGATCTGTCAGGCGGCATGCAAAAACGCGTTGGCGTCGCACGGGCCATTTCTACAGATCCAGCCATCCTTCTGCTCGACAATCCAACGGCTGGTCTCGACCCGGTTTTGTCGAACCATATTGAGCTCATGATCGGCAAAATTGCCGAGCAGCGCGGTACCACGGTGATTTCCATCACCAATGACATGCAAATTGCCCGAACACGTTATCAGAACCTGATGATGATGCATGATGGCAAGGTCTATTGGTCGGGGAAAACCCATGATATTGATGATGCGCACAATGAACATCTGACACAGATGCTGAACGGATCATCGCAGGGACCGATTACCATGCGCACCGGAAAACGCGAAGACCACGTCTTCAGCTAGAACGCAGCTTCCATCCCCTTTGTGTCCGCCTAGTTTGCGGTGTAGACCGAAACGTCTGCTTCGCGGATAACGTCCGACCAGATCGGTCCCGGATGGCGATCCGTGAACAGCGCATCAATTTCGGAAA
This sequence comes from Thalassospira sp. UBA848, assembly GCF_002295455.1. Classification (NCBI taxonomy): domain Bacteria; kingdom Pseudomonadati; phylum Pseudomonadota; class Alphaproteobacteria; order Rhodospirillales; family Thalassospiraceae; genus Thalassospira; species Thalassospira sp. UBA848. The sequence continues at coordinate 3,695 of NZ_DBGS01000129.1, forward strand.
GATGCCCAAGACGCACCATTGCGCGGCGCCCAAATTTGGAGGCGTCCGTGCACAGGAATGTCTGACGTGCGTTGGATATGATCGCACGCGCCACGCGGACTTCGCGGTAATCGAAATCCATCAGACTGCCATCCTCATCGACGCCTGAAATCCCGACAATCGCGTAATCAACCTTGAACTGGTTGATGAAGTCGATGGTCGCTTCCCCAATCACCCCGAAATCCCGCTGCCGCACCACACCACCGGCAATGATCACTTCAAAACCCTGGTTTGCGGCACAGATTTCCGCAACATGAAGGTTGTTGGTAATGATCTTAAGGCTCTTGTGCCCGAGAAGTGCATGCGCAACTTCTTCGTTGGTTGTCCCGATATTGATGAATAACGACGCACCTTCTGGAATGTGTTCTGCAACCAGCTTCGCAATTTCACGCTTGCTGCCAAGATTCAAAACCTGACGGTCTGTATAAGCCGTGTTTTCAGTGGTCGAAACACTGGCCGCACCACCATGGTATCGCGCGATCAGGCCCTCTTCAGCCATTTCGTTGATGTCGCGGCGGATGGTTTGCGGTGTGACGGAAAAATGTTCGGCAAGGGTATCAATGGTCATAAAGCTGTTTGAAGCAACGAGCTCCAAAATCTCTCTACGACGTCGATCCAGTTTCCCCATGCCTCTCTCCTACTGTTCTCAATTTTCATCTTCATCGGAAAATTTTCATTCCTGATCAAAATGCTTTCTCTTGCTCCATTTGGCAAGCCTTGTCCGCCTCACGAAAAGTACCTACAGCACCAACGGCACCAAAATCATGGCAAACAGCGTGATCATGACCAGAGCTACGACATTCATAACGGCACCAGCCCGAACCATGTCCCCAATGCTTATATACCCGCTGGCAAAAACGATGGCATTCGGTGGCGTGGCCACCGCCGACATGAAAGCACAGCTGGCTGCCAATGCTACCGGCACAGACAGGAGCAAAGGGTCAATCCCCTCACCGATCGCGTATGTCGCGACGAGCGGCAGGAATGTAGCGACCGTTGCTGTGTTGGACGTCAGATGACTGATCATGGAGACGATCAAGGCGATAAGAGCAATTTGCACGAACACCGAAAGATCAGGAAAAGCACCCGCATTGCCTGCAATCCATGCGGCCAGTCCGGTATCATTGATCAAAGCCCCCAGAGCAAGGCCACCCCCGACCAAGAGCAAAACACCCCATGGCAATCGAAGCGCTGCCTTCCAATCAAGAACATACAGGTTTTCACGTGCCTTGACCGGGATTGAGAACAAAGCAATTGCTGCCATCACCGCAATTGATGCATCAGACAACTGCAAGCCCGGCAAGATGGCATTGATCAATGGCTTCAACAGCCACAGGCATGCCGTGATCACAAACACCAGTGCAACTGACTTCTCGCCCCGCGACATGGGTCCAAGAGAATCCATATCTCTCTGAAGGGCTTCGCAAGCCGCGTCTGGAAGAGACGATTGCAACGGATAGACGATCTTGGTCAGGACCACCCAACACAGTGCCAACATGATCGCGGCAAACGGCACGCCAACAATCATCCATTGACCAAACCCGATGGAAAGATCGAAGTTACTCGACAAGTATGCCGCCAGCAGCGCGTTGGGTGGTGTTCCAATCAAAGTCCCGATGCCGCCAATGCTTGCCCCAAAGGCAATTCCAAACAGCAGTGCGAAGGCAAAATTTCGCACATCCGGCGCCAACTGGATCGGATCATCGCTTGTGGTTTGATTGGTGGCGATGTCCGACCGGCCCGCTTTCCCGTCATCGCGCAGCAGCTGTACCAGCGACAAGGCAATTGGCAGCATCATCGTCGCCGTTGCGGTATTGCTGACCCACATGGACAGGAACGCGGTTGCTGCAATAAATCCGCCAACAAGAGACGACGGCCGGAACCCCACCTGTTTGAGGATCAAAAGCGCAATACGCCGATGAAGGTTCCAGCGTTCCATTGCGATTGCAATTACGAAGCCACCAAAGAACAGGAACAGCAACGGATTTGCATAATGCTTGGTGACCTCACTGATCCCTGCGACTGACAAGCTGGGCGCAATGGCAATGGGAACAAGGGCCGTTGCAGCGATCGGGATCGCCTCACTTAGCCACCAGATTGCCATCAGTGCCGCAATCGCCGCTGCATACATGGCCGGTTGCGGCATGTCATCGGGTGGGTCTGACAGCATCATCACAAGCGCGACAATGATCCCGGTCCAAAATCCGATCTGCCGACGCAACGCCCCTGGACGGCGTGGTGACGCGGGGTTCGCCCCTGTTGTCGATATTGGCAGACGTTCAAGAAGTCGGAACCGTATCATTGTCGCACGCTCATAAATCATCAGACGGGAAAGCAATCCATGGGGATTACTGCATCAAACTCATCTGATATCAAATTGATTTTGCTTGAATAATTCCAGTCCGCAGCATGACGGCAATTTTTCCGCATCACGGTAAACCGACCAATTCGATTATGTTTGCAGATGCCAAGATCGGTGATAGCGTTCCGTAAACAGATAAAACAAAACAAGCTGCTTACAGCGCATCAGAGAGGAACCATCCGTGAAACTCCATTGCTGCCCCACCCGCGTTTTCGTTGCCCCCCTTGGCGTGGAGGCAGAACATGGATAGCTTTGACTATATCGTGATCGGGGCCGGTTCGGCCGGATGCACCCTTACCAACCGGCTTTCAGAAATTCCTGATGCCAACGTGCTGTTGTTGGAAGCAGGCGGCAAAGACCGCAACCCGTGGATCCATATCCCCGTCGGTTATCTTTATTGCATCGGCAACCCAAAGGTGGACTGGTGCTTCAAGACCGTTGAAGAACCCGGTTTGAATGGCCGGTCGCTGGGATACCCGCGCGGCAAGGTGCTGGGTGGGTGTTCTTCGATCAATGGCATGATCTACATGCGCGGCCAGGCCAATGATTATGACCAATGGCGCCAGTCTGGTTGCACGAACTGGGGGTGGGATGATGTCCTGCCTTTCTTCAAGAAATCCGAAGATTTCTATCGTGGCCAGGATGATCTCCACGGCGAAGGTGGTGAGTGGCGAGTTGAGCAGGCCCGCGTGCGTTGGGAAATTCTTGAAGCGTTTCAGGATGCTGCCGAACAGGCCGGTATCCCCAAGGTGTCGGATTTCAACCGTGGCACCAACGAAGGTTCATCCTATTTTGATGTGAACCAAAAACGCGGTATTCGCTGGAACACGTCCAAAGCTTTTCTCCGCCCGGCCCTTGAGCGCAAGAACCTTGAAGTTCGCACCAACGCGCATGTCCGTCGCCTGATCATTTCCGAAGGTCGCGTCACGGGTGTCGAATATGAACGCGACGGCAAGATCGAAACCGTTTACGCCAACCGCGAAACCGTTTTGTCTGCCGGTGCAGTCGGATCTCCGCAGATATTGGAGCTTTCCGGGATCGGACGTGGTGACATCCTGCAGCAACACGGGATCACTCAGACCCTTGATAGTCCGCAGGTTGGCGAAAACCTCCAGGATCATTTGCAGCTGCGTTGCGCTTTCAAGGTTTCCGGTATCAAAACGTTGAATGAAAAGGCCAGTAGCCTGATGGGCAAGGCCAGCATTGCCCTTGAATATTTTTTCAATCAATCCGGCCCGATGTCGATGGCACCAAGCCAGCTGGGTATCTTCACCCGGTCAGATGAATCATATGAAACACCGAACCTGCAATATCACGTGCAGCCCCTTTCGCTGGAGAAGTTTGGCGATCCTGTCCATCCCTTCCCGGCCTTTACAGCCAGTGTATGCAACCTGCGCCCACAAAGTCGCGGCAGCATCCATATTACGAGCCCGGATCACGCGACGCAGCCCGCCATTGCACCGAACTACCTGTCGGCAGAGGCAGACAAGAAAGTTGCTGCTGATTCCATTCGTCTAACACGCAAGATTGCGGCCCAGCCGGCCCTGTCTGCCTACAGCCCAGAAGAATTCAAGCCGGGCCCGTCCTATGACAGTGAAGAAGATCTGGTCAGGGCCGCCGGTGATATCGGAACAACCATTTTCCATCCTGTCGGCACATGCCGGATGGGGGCCGATAAAGGATCGGTGGTTGATCCGGAATTGAAGTTGCGCGGCCTTGATGGACTGCGGATTGCCGATGCGTCCATCATGCCTACAATCACGTCGGGCAATACAAACTCACCTACCATCATGATTGCAGAGAAAGCCGCGGCCATGATTAAAGCTGCTGCAGCCGGTTAAGGCAGGCCAAACAGCAAAAGCCGGGGCATCAACCCCGGCTTATTTTGGTCACCAGACGGATATCAACCCTGTTTTCGTGCAACAATCCGTTCGCGCACAGCGGGCTCACTACCCGTTGGGTCAACATCACCTTCATCAATCACAATCGCTTCGCGCAGCAAGGCCGTTGCTTCATCAAGTTGTGCCTGATCGCGGGTATGCGCCATGCAGATCGGCGTTTCCGCAGAAACCGGCTGTCCGACCTTGATAAAATCAGTAAAGCCAACGGCAAAATCAATTTTTTGGTCCGCGCGTGTCCGCCCGCCCTTAAGCGACACCAGCGCAAGGCCGACCTTTCTGGCATCCATCGAAAGCACACGTCCGGTCTTGGCTGCTGTTACCGTGTTTATCATCGGTGCCGTTTCTAAATACTTGCCGGTATTTTCAACAAAGTCCGCCGGACCACCAAGACTTGCGACCATCTTGCCAAAGGTCTCTGCAGCCTTGCCGCTTTCAAGCACCTCTGTCGCCATGCGCAGTCCATCGGACACATCCACAGCAACACCACTGACAGCAAGCATCTCCGCAGCAAGCGCCATCGTGACATCATAGACACGTTGTTCCCGGTGTTTCCCCGACAAGAAGTCGATTGCTTCATGCATTTCAAGTGCATTGCCCACGCTATCGCCCAGGACCTGCTCCATATCGGTCAAAAGTGCGACTGTTGGGACGCCGTTTCGGGTAGCAACTTCAGTGATACTTTCAGCAAGCTCGCGGGCGCGATCATACTCAGCCATGAAGGCACCTGATCCAAACTTTACATCCATCACAAGGCTATCAAGCCCTGCTGCCAACTTCTTTGACAAAATGGATGCCGTGATCAGCGGTATGCTTTCCACCGTCGCCGTCACATCGCGAATGCCATAGAAACGCTTGTCCGCTGGTGCCAGATCGGACGTCTGCCCGATAATCGCACAGCCAACGTCGCGGGTAACCTTGGCAAACTCTTCGAGTGTCGGGGTGGTGCGATAGCCCGGAATGGAATCAAATTTGTCCAGCGTACCGCCCGTATGACCAAGACCGCGACCGGAAATCATCGGCACAAAGGCACCACAGGCGCCGACAATCGGGCCAAGCATCAGGCTAACCTTATCGCCAACGCCACCAGTTGAATGCTTATCAACAACCGGTCCATCAAGTCCAAGTGTCTTCCAATCCAGAACCGTACCGCTATCGCGCATATTACGCGTTAAAGCGGCGCGTTCATCCATGGTCATCCCGTTGAAGAACACCGCCATCGCAAGGGCTGCAACCTGACCCTCGCTAATGCTGTTGTCGGTTATACCTTTGACGAAAAAGGCGATCTCGGCGTCGCTCAGAACTTCGCCTTCACGTTTGCGGCGAATAATTTCCTGGGGCAGCATATGCTGTCTCCTGCGCACTTGTCGTTAAATCAAATCAGCAACTTAGAAGTCACAAAACTTCATGAGTCACTTGAAAAATACTGCAGCAATATCTTGATAAGATTGGCTGAACCCTCTTTAGCCATTTCCAGTGTCTGTTCATGGCTAAGCGGTGTGGCACTCATGCCAGCGGCCAGGTTGGTGATATTTGACACCGCCGCCACCTTGAACCCAAGTCGGCGGGCAAGAATGTTTTCCGGCACGGTCGACATACCAACCGCATCTGCACCCAACACCTTGAGCGCGCGAATTTCGGCTGGTGTTTCAAAGCTTGGCCCGGTGCACCAGCAATAGGTTCCCTCGAACAGTTTAATGCCGAGTTTTGCAGCCACGTCATGCAGGCCGGAACCGATTTCCGGGTCATAGGGTACATCCATACCGACAAAGCGATCATCACCGTGATAGCCAATCAACGGATTCGGGCCAAACAGGCTGATATGATCGGTAATCAGCATCAGGCTTCCCGGAACGGCGTCTGGAATTAGCGAGCCCGCCGCATTGGTCAGAAGCAAGCGCTCTGCCCCCAATTCACGCAGAATTTCAAGCGGCTCAGCCATCAAATCGGAACGGCCATGTTCGTAATAATGGGCCCGCCCCTGCATCACGGCGACGGAAACACCGCCAATGCGTCCAAGCACAAGTGTTCCCCCATGTCCGGCGACAGTTGGACGGGGGAACCCCGGCAATTCTTCATAAGAAATGCTGATCGCATCGCTTACGGCGTCAACGACCCCGCCAAGACCGCTGCCCAGCACCAATGCAACGTCCGCCCTGAATCCCGGTGCCTTGCTGGCAATGATGTCGAGCGCTGATTTTACATTGCTCATTTGAGGTTCTCCGGACCAAACGAATGGGGAATAAGTTCTTCGCGGCTCAGGGTCAGCAGTGTCTCGCCGGAATCATTGATGATAAAAATCGTTGCGTCCGAACCGGTAAACTCGCGGATTTTTTGGCGACATCCACCACACGGGGTACAGGCGATATCACCAAGCCCGACAACAACAATCTCGTCAAACCGGGTTTCCCCGGAAAGCACCATCGCCGAAATCGCTCCGGCCTCTGCACAGACACCTTCGGGATAGGCCGCATTTTCAACGTTGCACCCCGAAATGACCTTGCCATCTGCCGTACGCAGGGCAGCACCGACAAAGAACTTGGAATACGGTGCATACGCCTTGTCACGGGCCGATAGTGCCGCGTCAATCAGATCGCGCGGAGCCTGTTTCTGAACAACCATTTTTTGATCCTGTTTTGATTACCTATCGCGCCTGACCAAAGCGCAAGATATCGTAAAATGTGGTTCGGGACTGCCTGTATCTTAGGTCTAGACCCTAACCACGAAAAGCTTAGCGTTCCTTGACATAAGCGCGACCAAGCGCCTTTGGCGGAATGGCCCGGCCAATAAACCCGGCCAGAAGAATGACCGTCAGGATATATGGCAGTGCCTGTACCAACTGGACAGGTACTTCGCCAATCCCCGGCAGCACGACGCCCTGCAAACGGGTTGCCGCCGCATCAAGGAACCCAAACAACAGGCATGCAGCCAGCGCCGGGAACGGACGCCATTTACCAAACACCATGGCCGCCAATGCGATATAGCCCTTGCCTGCCGTCATGTCCTGTAGGAACGAAGCCCCCTGCGCAGTAGAAAGGTATGCGCCCGACATGCCGACAAGTACACCACTACAAATCACCGCGCGATAGCGCATGGCAACAACACCAATACCGGCAGTATCCACAGCGCCCGGGTTTTCACCGACCGCACGCAAACGCAAGCCAAACCGGGTGCGATACATCACCCACCATGCCGCGGGAACGGCAACGAAGGCGACATAGACCAGAATATTGTGACCACTGAGCAATTCCGAATAGATGGGCCCCAAAATCGGCACGTCGGCGAATGCTTCGGCCCCCGGGAACGTTATGGGCTGGAAACGCGATGCCTTATCAAGTGCCGGGGTCTTTCCACCCTGTGCAAACAATGCAATCCCGACAAGTGCTGTCAGGCCGGACATCAAGATGTTGATCGCCATGCCTGAAACCACCTGATTGCCCTTGTGCGTAATGCAGGCAAAACCATGCAGCAATGAAAGCCCGATCGTGGTGGCAATCGCAGCCAGCAGCCCCACCCACGGGCTGCCAACATAAAATGCAACAGCAGCCGCAGAGAACGCACCACCAAGCATCATGCCTTCAAGGGCAAGATTGATGGTCCCGGACCGCTCCGAGAACATCCCGGCAAGGGCTGCAAGAATAAGCGGCGTCGAGGTCCGCAGCGTTGCATCCAGCAACAGGATAATCAGCTGAAATGTATCCATTATGCGGCCTCCCCGGCATCCTGACGCAGACGCCACGCTGTATATATCTTTGTCACACGCGGCCGGAACATATGCTCCATAGCGCCGGTAAACAGGATGACGAGACCCTGAATAACCACGACCATGTCATTGGAGATGGTCGGGATTTCAAAGGAAAGCTCCGCCCCGCCCTGATAGAGCATCCCGAATAGCAAAGCCGCAAGGAAGATGCCAAATGGATGGTTGCGCCCCATCAACGCGACCGCAATGCCGACAAAGCCATAGCCAGCAGTGAAATCAATCAGCAGGCGATGCTGAACACCCATAACTTCGTTGAGCGCCATAAACGATGACAGCGCGCCTGAGATCATCATTGCAATGATGATAAAGCGTCCGGGCTCAATGCCGGCATAGGTCGCAGCGACAGCGTTGGCCCCCACTGTGCGGATCGCATAACCCCAGCGGGTATGCCAGATGAACAGCCAGACCATCACACTGATGACGATGGCATAAACAAATGACAGGTTGAGCGGGCTTGATGCCATCTCGATGCCAAGAGCACCGGCAATGTCATGTATGAATGGCAAACGCAGATGTTCGGCGATCTGTTCACTTTCCGGCGTCATGGAGCCTTCCGGGCGAAGCACATTCACCAGCAGGTAGACCATTAGCGACGACGCAATGAAGTTGAACATAATCGTCGTGATCACAACATGCGATCCGCGACGTGCCTGCAGATAAGCCGGGATATAGGCCCACGCAGCCCCGAAGATCATCGCAGCCAACATCGCAACGACCAGCATGATCGGGAACGGCAGGAAGTCGAGGTAAAGGGCCGCCAGTGTTACACCAAGGCCGCCGACATAGGCCTGCCCCTCGGCACCGATGTTAAACAGACCGCAGTGGAATGCGATTGCAAAGGCCAAACCTGTGAAGATGAAGTTGGTGGTATAATAAAGCGTATAGCCCCACGCCTCTTCATAGCCGAATGCGCCGTAAAGCAGGATCTCGACAACTTCTACCGGGTTTTCACCAATCGCCAGAACCACCAGACCCGAAACGACCAGTGCCAGCAAAAGGTTCAGCAGCGGCAACGCTCCGACATCAATCCAGCGCGGAAGTTCGACAGTCTTGCTCATGCCTGCCCCTCCGCTGCCTTGGCTTCGTTTGGATCAACCCCGGCCATCATAAGGCCGAGCACGCGTTCATTTGCCTCCGATGCGGCGACTTCGCCAATGATGGCCCCGTCGCACATCACCAGAATGCGGTCGGCAAGCGACATGATTTCGTCAAGCTCCACAGACACCAGAAGGACGGCTTTGCCTGCGTCCCGCATGGCGACAATACGTTTGTGAATGAATTCAATGGCACCAATATCGACCCCACGGGTCGGCTGGCCCACCAGAAGCAATTCCGGGTCACGCATGATTTCACGCGCCAAAACCAGCTTTTGCTGGTTACCGCCCGAGAAATTGGCGGCTTTCAAATCCGGATTATCCGGTCGCACGTCAAATTCCGACATCATATTGGCCGTGGCGTCCGAAATGGCATTCCAGTCAAGAAGCACACCCTTTTGATAGGCTGGGTCATCTTCGTATCCGAGAATAGCTGCCTCTTTGGCCGAGAACGCCGTGACCATTGCCATGCGATGGCGGTCTTCGGGCACATGGGCAACACCGCGACGGCGCAGTTCTGCGGCGTCAACACCTTTGCCCGGTGTGACGTCCTGTCCGTTGAGTTCAACTGTCCCTTCGCTTGCAGAACGAATGCCGCCAAGTGCTTCTAAAAGTTCACTCTGGCCATTGCCGGACACACCTGCAATGCCGACGATTTCGCCTGCCCGGACATTAAAAGTCGCATGTTTGACCTTGCGCACACCTTGGGCATTGTCGACACACAGGTTATCGACATCAAGAACAGTCGCCGCCGGATTGGCTTCACCTTTTTCAAGGCGCAGCAATACCCTGCGGCCGACCATTAATTCTGAAAGTTCTTCCGGGCTGGTTTCGGCTGTCTTGCGATGCGCCACCATTGCACCCTGGCGCATCACAGACACGTTGTCTGTTGCTGCCATGATTTCGCGCAATTTGTGGGTAATCAGAACAACCGTCTTGCCCTGTTCCTTAAGCGTGTCCAGAATTCTGAAAAGATGGTCCGCCTCTTGCGGGGTCAAAACCCCGGTCGGCTCATCCAAAATAAGAATTTCTGCCCCGCGATAGAGGGCCTTGAGGATTTCCACACGTTGCTGCAGGCCAACCGAAAGGTCGCCCACAGTCGCATCCGGATCAATATCGAGCGAATACTCACTTTCAAGACGTCTGAGTTCTTCGCGGGCCTTATCCACGCCATCGCGCAGAACAGCACCGCCTTCGACGCCAAGAATGACGTTCTCGAGAACCGAAAATGTTTCGACCAACATGAAATGCTGATGAACCATACCGATGCCGACGGCAATCGCGTCTTCTGATCCCTTGATATCACAAAGCTTGCCATCAACATGAATGGTACCGCCGTCGGCTTGATAAAAGCCGTACAGGATACTCATCAGGGTCGACTTTCCAGCCCCATTTTCCCCCACGATCCCGTGGATCGTTCCTTTATCGATCTTAAGATCAATTTCTTTATTGGCATGTACCGCACCGAACCGCTTGTCTATATCGCGCAGTTCAATAGCGGGTTGCACGGCACCGGTTACCCCGGCGCCGTGCATTTGATGCATCGTATCCGACACGACAAATCCCCGATTTGATTGACGCTTGCCTTACATCGGGCAGGCGCTATCGCTCATGTAATCGTGTACTTCAAGGCTTCCGGAAATGATTGCTTCCTTGGCCTCGGCAACGGCTGCTTTCATATCGTCGGTGATCAGGCTTTCGTTATGTTCGTCAAGTGCCCAATCAACACCACCTTCAGCAAGACCCAGAATGGTCAGGCCCGGCTCCCAGGTATCGGTGGCAGCAGCGTCGAACGCTTCATAAACAGCAACGTCGACGCGTTTCAGCATAGACGTCAGAACCGAACCCGGATGCAGGCCGTTCTGGTTTGAGTCGACACCAATGCCAAGCTTCCCAGCATCGGCTGCAGCCTGAAGCACGCCAACACCGGTGCCACCAGCGGCATGGTAAACAACATCTGCACCACGGTCGAACTGCGACTTGGCAAGTTCACCGCCTTTTACCGGATCGTTCCAAGCAGCACCGGTTGTGCCGGTCATGTTCTGGAAGACTTCTGCATCCGAATTGGCATGTTTTACGCCCTGCGCATAACCACAGGCAAATTTGCGGATCAGCGGAATGTCCATACCGCCGACGAACCCAACCTTGCCGGTATCAGACGCCATTGCGGCAAGAACACCAACAAGGAAGGAACCCTCGTGTTCCTTGAAGACAACGGACTGAACGTTCGGAAGGTCTACAACCATGTCCACGATGGTGAATTTGGTATCCGGAAATTCTTTCGCCACTTTTTCAAGTGCGGATGCCTGAGAAAAACCAATCGCAACAATCGGATTCATGCCACGGCGCGCAAAGTTGCGCATAGCCTGTTCACGCTGAGAATCGTTCTGGATTTCGAAGTCGCGGTACTCGGTACCGGTATCTTCCTTGTATTTCTCCGCACCCGTGTATGCCGCCTGGTTGAACGAGCGGTCAAAACGGCCACCAAGGTCGTAAACGACAGCCGGTTTGATTTCTGCAGCCGAAGCAACACCTGCATAGCAAGCGACAGCCGCGACCACCGAGGTCAGAAGCTTTTTCATTCCGATGCCCTTCTTTGTTTGAATTCTGATTATGTCTTCCACCAATTCCGTTGATTGGTGGAACTCCCTCATCGAAAACACATTATTCACAACATGACGAAACGCAGGTTTTGGTCCCTCAACCAAAGTAACACAGGCGGTCATGCTGCGGACGCTAATGGTAACTACAAAATGTGGTGTCCTGTAAATAGCTGAGGACGCAAGACTTCGACAAAACCTGTCCATTTGGTCGAAATCCACAACCGATAGCCTAACGCAAACACCGCCTATCTGCGGGGTTTCCCTTAGTTTTCAGTAGCCTTTCAATCACTTTTACTACAACCGTTGCCCGACGACTATTTTCCCGCCCGAACGCTGGTTTTGATGGTCGGTTTGTAACGAAACAACCAATTGAAGATCAAAATTCATCCCTGCCCGATTCTTCAAACACGGTCTGACCATGTGTTTTAGCCTCCCAGCGTTGCCTTGCATGCATGAAACCAGGTTGCGTTTGAACACCTTTCACCGACACCCGGAATTCAACAAACCCAAGACAGTAATTTGTCAGCGCCTTCTTTGTTTTTCTTGCGTTCGGCCGCGCATGAGGATTATCAACATCGCTTGTTGTAAATAACCATCTGGCTTGTGACGTTCCATTAAAACGAGCAAACGTTCTCTATGACCCCTAATGCCAATATCCTTTGCTTTGGTGCAGCGCATTTTGACCGCACATTGCAATGTACTGAGACATTTGTCCCAGCCGCCTCAAACCCGGTCCGAACCCTTCATCGCAAACCGGGTGGCGTAAGCCGCAATATTGCCGTCCATCTGCGGCTTCTTGGAAACAATGTGGCAATGCTCGGCGCAGTTGGAGATGACGGTGATGGCGATCAGGTAATTGAATCCCTCTCCGATATTGGAATTGATACCCGACATGTCATGAAGATCAAGAACGTGGCAACAGCAGGTTACACCGCACTCTTGGACGAAACCGGTGAACTCGCACTGGGCATGATGAATGCCGAGGTCTACGACATGTTAAGCATTGATCGACTGCAACCGCATTTGGCAAACCTTCTGGCGCGTCCATGGTGGTTGATTGACGCCAACCTGCCGACTGAAAGCATCCAATGGCTTGCCGAAAACAAAGGGACTTCGAAGTTTTGCGCAGCCACCGTTTCTCCCAGTAAGGCCGGTCGGTTCAAAAACGTGCTCGATAAAGTTGATTTGCTGATCGCCAACCGTGCAGAGACACGTGTTCTTACCGGGATCGATATCACTAGCCTTGATCAGGCCAAACATGCAGTTGAACTGCTGCGCAGCACAGGCATCCCGGACGTCATCATCACACTTGGCGCCCAAGGTGTTGTATCTTCGTCTGGTCCCAAAATAGCGTTCTGGCCCCCGCTGCCAACCAAGGTCAAAGATGTAAACGGTGCCGGAGATGCATTCTATTCCGGTTTCCTTTCCGCCTACGCCAAACCGAAAACAAATTTCGACACGGCGATGGCGTCGGGACTGGCAATGGCGAGCCTGACGGCAGAGACCGAAGGTACGACCGTTTGGGATGTTTCACAGGAGGCACTTGCCACACGCGCCGAACATGCCGAAAGCACCCCGCTCTGACCCCTGCGATCTGTACGTCTGCGGTGCTTGATGATTGCAAGCATCCTTCAAGGCAGGTAGCTTGTCCTGAATTCAACATCAAACCGGAGCCATTCCGATGCATCCATTTTTCATCTTTGTGAAATGTGAACTTGGCAAAGCCTACGACGTCGCAGCTGAACTCGTCGAAGAAATTGAAGGCGTGTCGGAAGTTTATTCCATCTCTGGTCCTTTTGAACTGTTGGTCAAGGTATATGTCGAAGACGAACAGGATATCGGGCGCTATGTGAACGAACAAATCCACAAATTGCCCTTTATTAAAGACACACAGACAATCATCACTTTCAACGCCTTCACTTAAGGCGCAATCGCGGTCTGTCATAAAAAAAGGCGGTGCCAATCTGGCACCGCTTTTCTGTTTGAAACGGCGAATGCTTGGTTAGTTGCCAGCAACATCACGGATAACATCAAGGATAATATCCGTACCCCTTTCAATCAGGACGACATCATCGCCTACAATTTGGCGGATCGCGCCATCACTGCGTTTCGGCAGTTTTGCAACCACATTGCCTGGCAAGTCACGCTTGGCGATACCAGGTGGCAACGTACCCCCACGCTCAAGTTTCATGGCTATTCCTGGCGGCAAACCCTTGTTTCCTTTGCCCTTGCCGCCCTTATCCTTCTTGCCGTTTTGCCCGCCGGACTTTTCGGTATCATCTTCTGTTACGATATCTGCAACATCCAGAACGTCACGAATGATACGTCTTTCTTCGTCGCTGAAAATACCGCCGGCTTGCGCTAGTTCGATCAAAGCATGTGTGTGAGTATGATCTGCAGGATGAGACATCACTGGCAGTGCAAATGTAATGCTGCCTCCCACAAACAAGAGACCCGTTGCAATCGATTTAAACCGTCTGGTGAATGGCATTCTGGCCTCTTTCATCGTGATACATGCTGTGATTGATGTAGGCGCATGTCAGCAAAATTGCGACATCCCCATCTACGATAACGTCTGAGAAACAATATTTCTGTCATTCCGGCGCAAAATATTTCAGGAACAGTCTCTCCAAGATCGGATTTTGACCGAAGCACACTATTACTTATCCTTTCGAGCAGGGGCTTAATATTTCACACGATGATGAATATGCGCTTCGGGCAGATTTGTTCTGTTTCAAACCATTATAGTGTTTTCAGGATGTGTTTATTGTGTGATATACATCACATTAACTTCGCGAATGCGGATCGACAATCAGTATTATTACAACAAAGAAATCTAATGCTTCATGGCTTCTGGTAGATTTTCGGTTCACCTTGCTAGATCAAAGAAGGACCTCGCAGCAGCGCAGGCACTGCGTTTCGAGGTTTTCTTTGATGAGTTTAAGGCAAAAGCCCTTACCGACCAACATTCGGCCGGCCTCGATAGCGACAAGTTCGACGACTTTTGCGAGCACCTGCTTGTCGTAGACAATGAGCAGGACAAAAAAGTCATCGCAACAACGCGACTGTTGTTGTCTTCACAAAAACCGGCGGATTTGTCCTATATCGCACAGGAAGAGTTCTCTATTCCCCTGCTCGATGCCGCACAAGACAACTGTATGGAAGTCGGTCGGTCCTGCGTTCACAAGGATTATCGGGATGGAAAAGCCATTCAGTTCTTGTGGCGCGGTATCACCAAGCTGATCTTTGACAATGATATTCGCTATCTATTTGGCTGCGCCAGTTTTCATTCTACTGACATCGACGAAATTGCATATGAGCTGGCCTACTTGCACCACTATCACATGGATCCGGCTACCCATGTGGCACGCGCACTCGATTATCAATCGATGGACTGTATGCCAAAGGGTGAAATAGACCCTGACAAGGCCACTGCCCTATTGCCACCATTGATCAAGGCTTACTTGTCATTGGGTGGCGTAGTCGGAAACGGTGTCGCGCTTGATCCTGATTTCAAGACACTTGATATCCTGATCACGGTCGATGTATCCAAAGTGCCAGACCAATATCACCGGTTTTACAGAAAGCAGGCGGATCGCCTAAGTTTTGATCCGCTGTTCATCTGAGTCCCACAACGGCGTCAATGACATTTCCGGTCCGTTCGACAGTGCATGTCTGGTCATGACCGATTGATGAGTTGCCTGACCTTTCTCTGCACCATCGGGGCATTGATGGTATTACTGACATCCGCCTATTTGGCATTTGGAAAGATAACGACAGTGTCACGCTGACATTCACCAAGGATTTCTAAGCGTTTTGGATCAGACGGTTAAGACAGAGACGACAGCACCCATCACACCTGCACAACACATCAAAGCAGGGATCAAATTCACCATTCTGATGGCCTGGTTGATTGTGATGCTAATCCCCTTCCTGATCTTGGAGGGTTTGAAAGCAAGAGCCAGTGCGAAAATCGTTCGCTTCTGGCATATTGGTGCGCGCAAGATTACCGGCATTAAAGTCGAACAGATCGGTTCACCAAGCGATACCTTGCCGCTTCTTATGCTTGGGAACCATACGTCTTATCTTGACATCCCGGTGATCAATTCACTGTTTACCGTGAACTTTATCGCCAAATCCGAAGTTCGTAGCTGGCCAGGAATCGGGTTTCTGGCGCGCTGTTGTCAGACCATTTTCGTCGAACGCCGTGCGATCAAATCACACGAACAGATCAAGGTTCTGCGTCAGAAAATCCTGCCGGACCGCCGACTGGTCCTGTTTGCGGAAGGCACTAGCACCGATGGCAGTGTCGTACTGCCATTCAAATCGTCACTGATGGAATTTGTCTTTGATCAAAAGATCGCTGAGGTGTGCCATGTTCAACCAGTTACAGTGATCTGCCTGAAAGACACCGCTGACAGCACATCTCCAGAACCAGAACATGTCCTGTACCCGTGGTTTGATGATACGACGCTTGCATTTCACTTCTGGCGTTTTCTGGCAACCAAGGGCTGTACGGTCAAAGTTCACTTTAGCCCAAGCCGCCCTGTTTCCGACTTTGCCAACCGCAAGGAATTGACCCAATGGGCCCATGCGGGTGTCCAACAAGGCTATGCAACCATCCTGAACAAATCTTAGGCCTGCCTTACGCCTTTCTCGCGCGAGCATGCGCCCAGTTTTCCTTGATCTGATACCACTTCTTTTCGCCAATCATCTTGCCAAGGTACTGATCGATCACCTTAAGCTTGATGATGCTTGCAAGCCCTGCCAGACGCGCGGGCCAGGTTTCAGGCATCGCGCGCAAGGTCAGACTGATGCCGGCTGTGCTATACTCAATGAAATGCCACCAACGGCTTGGAATGAAGATAGTATCGCCAGGTTCAAGAATGCACTCGTATCCCTGAATCTCTCTGAGCTTCGGATAACGTTCAAGATCCGGGTCGCGGAAGTCCACATTGCATGAAACAGTCAGCGGATGCCGGTAAAGCTTTTTGCTATCTTCGCTGCCATACAGAATCACACGCTTGGTGCCAGTCATCTGGGTCAGGAAAACGTGGCTATGATCGAGATCATAGTGAATATCGACATAGGCATCCTGCCCGCCCACAAACAGAAACGGATGGTTTTTCAGGAAAGGAACACCAAGGTCGGGATAAGAGAAATCGTCGCGCAGTTGCGGCATGTATTTAAATACATTGAACAAAAACATGCGAAGCGGCGTCGGCCCCGCCTGAATCAGGTCCAGATACTCGCCAAACGGCATGCTCTGGGTTGAATCCAGATAGTCGTTATCGGAGTTCGCAAAGGCCTCACTGTAAAGTGGCACTTCAACCTGACCACACCCCTGTTTCAGATACTCGTAGGTCCACTTCTCCAACGCAGGCCAGTTCTGTGCGAAACTGCGCATGATGACGGGACGTCGGGGCTTCAGGTAGTTTTGAATAAAATCTTCCCGGTTGAGCACGTCGTGACGATCAATGCTCAAGTATGGCAACTGGTTGGTCATTCGGGACCCGTTCTCTTGTTTTTTGGTGCCTGCTTCTTTGGCGCAAGAACACCATTCCTTCTTCGTTCAGGTGCATTCTTTCGATCAAACGATCGGTGAAACAAAGCAGTTTCTACACCCGGACCACATGCACTTGCCAAGGAACGGGCAAAACAGCCGGGTTTCAATTGAAATATGCTCTGCTTGATACAACTGACCAAATCTCAGATAGAGCATATGCCGTTCACGAAATCAAGCGGCCAACCCCTGCCATAAATCGCATTAAACGCCTGTAATAATTATGGTCTTCATCAAACAAGTAACAGACCATCCGAAGCAATACTGCTTGGCTTCACATGACAATAAACATCAATCAAGGACACCCAGCATTTCCGCCGCGGTCCCCTTAACGCCATCCCCATTCAGATCAGTTGTCTTTCTTTGTGATGATATCACTGATCCTTAAACCGTACGGCGCATCGGAAATATCGGTATGACCTGCTGGGACTTGTCGCCTTTTGTAACGACGTTGATGAAAATTCGTCCGGCGTTTTGAAAAGGCAGTAACGAAGCGCGTCCTGTACCGCTTCAGCCTGCATATCGGCAGAGGCATTCCTTCGCTGAGACCCAAACGAAAAAAGCACCCCGTCTTGGGGTGCTTTTTCACTGGCGGGCAAGGAGGGATTCGAACCCTCGATA
>NZ_DBGS01000129.1:21964-37200 GCF_002295455.1 Thalassospira sp. UBA848
TACTCCCTTAGCAGGGGAGCGCCTTCAGCCACTCGGCCACTTGCCCTCTATGTCCTTGGTGTTCCGTGCGGAACGACGCCTTTCTTAAACATCGCCATGGCCCGTGTCAATGCCCGAAACCGGCGTTAAGGACGTTTTCTTTTTAACAGTCCTGCCAAATAAAACCAGCAGCTTTTTGCCTGCTTTGCTCATCACGTTTCACGGTTGATGGCAAAAAGAGTCTTCAAACCATCACACAGCTGTAATCAACTGGAAAAAAACAGATGTCATAAAGCCATGGTCGATTGGTTTTTCACCGTCATGTGACGTAAATGCTGGTTGGAGAAAGATGCGTACGATCTATCAAAGCACCGACGATTTCGGTCACACCCTTCGCGCCCTGAAAATGACCAAGGAAGGTCACAACGATCCGGTTTACATGGGGCTTGTCATTCAGGACCGCGAAGTTCTGTTCCGCACCCGTGAAAACAGTTCGCGCGATTTCGTTTTGCAGAAGATCAAGGATTTTGTCGCTGGTAACGCGGCAACACTGGTACCCCAACCGGCCTGATGGCCGGTTTTTTTATTGCCAAAACACCCCCTTGCCTTCCCGGAGCCCCGTATCCGCAGGAAAGCAACGTGACGATTTCAGTCGCGCCGGGGCGACACTCCCCGTTCGCCCTGCAACTTCACCGCCGGTCACTCCGACCGGCGGTTTCTTTTGCTATCAGGCCTGCGAAGTTGCTTGCCTTGCGACATATCCCCGCCACATCAAAAGCAACGCAACGGTCAGCACCGGAAGAACCCCGTAGTTCACCGGAACCCACCCTGCGCCAGCGATCAATGCACCACTCGCAATCGACCCCAATGTTGCTGTGACGCTGTTGCCAAGCTCCATAAGACTTTGCGCGTGCCCCTGTTCAGAGGCGTCATGCCCCTCGCCCAACAATGTTGTTCCGGCCAGCAACATCATATTCCAGCCCAACCCAAGCAGGAATGAACTGACCAGAAAGGCGGAAACTGAAATCCCCGACACCGCAACCGTGACGCTTGCCGCCAGAACCAGGGTACCAACGGATGCCACCCGGCGCGGACCAATCCGGTCAATCATTGGCCCGGCAACAAAGGCAGGCAAAAACATGCCGATCAGGTGCCAGCGGATAACATTGGCCGAAACATCCACGTCATAGCCGCAATATTTCATCGCAAGCGGTGTCGCCGTCATGACCAGAACCATAATGCCCTGCCCGGCGGCACTGATGGCAATCGCCCCGCGGATCACGGGTCGACGCAGCAGTTGCGCCATCACCGCCCGGCTCGACCCGGTGCGTTCGGGAATGCCACCATCGGGCAACATCGTCATAAGGATCGCGCCAATCGCCGCCAAACCGGCCAGTGCCACATAGGCCCCAGAAAATGGAACCGGCAGCATATCGCGACTGCCAGCGGCGACTTCCGGGGCCACCAGTGCCGCCAGCACACCCCCGCCAACCACGAGTGCCGCTGCACGCCCCTTCTGCCCGGAACCGACGGTTTCCAGTGCAGCGTAACGGTAATACATGGCGGATGCCTGATAGGTGCCAATCAGTGCTGGTGCGAGCGCGACGATCCAGAACGCCCCAATATAGATCCCGTAGGCAACCAGCAGGCCACCAACAACACCAAACACACCCCCAACAGAAAGCCCGACGCGCCGCCCATGCCGTTGCATCAGCATGGCAAGCGGATGCACGGAAACCAGATTACCGATCATGAGAACGCCGAGCGGCAAGGTTGCCAGCGCAGGCACCGGTGCAAGCGAGACACCGACAATCGATGTCAACGTGATCCCGATCAACGAACAGGACCAATAAAGCGCCTGAGCGATAAAAAGCAGACGCAGTGAACCATTGGCTAGCAACAACATGTTCCCAACTCCCAAAAAGATAGACTGTTATGAAGACCGTCAGGCCACGGTCAGATGGCAGCCGCTAATGACTTGCGGGCAAAGCGTTCCGCGTATTCCTGCGGACTGACAGAAAGATGGCGCTGAAATGCCCGACGTAACGTTTCCGGATGCCGAAAACCACAAAGCTTTGCGACCTGCCCAATCGTAATGGCTTCATCCTGGAGCAATGCGCGGGCGGCTTCGACGCGTACGCGTTCGACATAGCGGGCCGGGCTCATTCCCAGATCACGGGTAAAAACACGTGAAAAAGTCCGTGGGGTCATTCCGGCACGTTCGGCCATCGTTTCAAGCGACAAATCATTGGCAATATTGCCCGGCAACCATTCAAGCAGGCCGGCCAGTCGGGCGGTTGTGCCAGCTTCCGGGATCAGATAGGCACTGAACTGCGCCTGCCCGCCCGGCCGTTTGAGGAACATCACAAGCCGACGCGCCACAGCCAAGGCAAGGCTCCTGCCAAAATCGGCCTCAACAATTGCCAGCGCCAGATCAATGCCTGCGGTTACACCGGCCGATGTAAAGACATGCGGATCACCATCCAGTCCAGCCGGGTCATAGCTGTGCAGCCGATCTCCCATCATCTGAATGGCCGGGTATTCGCGCGCCATCTGGTCACATCGCGACCAATGGGTGGTTGCCATTTTGCCATCAAGCACACCAGCCTCTGCCAAAACAAGTGCGCCTGAACAAATAGAGCCCAGTCGCGGCACGGACATACTGGCATTGCGCACCCATTCGATAATGGCCGCGTTGTCGCGCAAAGACCAAACACCGGCACCACCAGGCACGAACAAGGTATCAATCGTGCTCAGGTCAAGATCACGCCACCCGATATCAGAATGTATTCGCACGCCGCAGGATGTCCGAATGGGACCGCTTGTTTCGGCAACAACAACGTTTTCGTATCCCTGAGGTCGCCCCAGACCAACCAGCTCGTCATTGGCCGACCCAAACACCTGCAAAGGTCCAATGACGTCCAGACTCATGACATCGTCAAAGGCAAAGCTGGCGATAGTTCTGATGGTGTTGGTTGGGTTAGACATCGCGGTATCTCCTTCTCACGGATACAGGATGCCGGATTTGGAAATTGGCAACAATGACAAACACCCCACGAATTTTGCCAAATGGCTCTCGCGGGGTGTTCAAATCATTTGTCGTCAAAGAAGCAGGTGTTTGGTTCAGAACCCGCTTCGTTGCAACAGCGCATAGAAGTCACGGATCGTGCCTTCCTTGGTTGTCATATCCTTGATGTCATCGACCAGCTTGTCGGTGAAGTTGGGCTGTTTGAGGTACCCCACAACCCTTTTTCGGGCCATGGCCGCAGACTTGCCTTCAATCAGGACACCGCTGGAACAGAACTGGACCAGCATATAGGCGCGTTTGCGCAGATGGAGCGAAGGATTATCGATCCGTTCAATCACCTTTTCACGCACAAGGTAATCGGCAAGACCATCATCAAGCTTGGTTGCAATCTCAGTCTTGATGTCATCCGGGACACTTGAAGCCGCAAGCAAGTCGTTCATGTGCGTAACGGTCGCCATCTTGTCACGCGGTTTGGATTCGGGGGAACAGAATGCCCGAAGGGCGCGCATATCCTTCACAGAATCGCGCATCATGTCATAAAGCTCGTCGGCATAGTCTTCGACGATTCCGCTATTGGCAACGGCGATAAGCCAGGTCAATTTTCGGAAGTTCGGAATAAGGCGTCCGTTAATCTCTGCAACGCCGTCAATCAAGGCCCGAGGGCCACCGACATTGCGCAAACGCGCGCCGCGTTCGGCAATCGCCTCGACCATTGGGGTGCCATAAATGACCCCCTGCTCGGTAATCAGTCGATCAAGAATACCCTCAAGCGGATCAGGGTCGCTTTCATGACGTTGCAGGCTGTTTGCACTTTTCAGTTCCCGCACGATGTAATCAAACATCGCTTCCTGACTGTTCGCCAGAAGGCCCGAACCAAATAGCGGGTTGAGGAGTTCAAGGATATCGTCGGCAGCGCCGCGATTACCCTTTGCCCGACCAAGCGCCAGGTCGATGTGAAGGGTGACGGCTTCGCCGAAGCTGCGCGAGCTGCCAAGCAGCTCTTTCAATGCGACAGGAGAGCCGAGAATATCGGCAATCACGTCGTCGATCATTTTGCGCGCGGCTTCATCTTTTTCGTCGCCCTTGACCTTGAGCGCCAGATCAAGTTTGCCAACCCAGTTTCGGGTTGATGACAGCACGCGCGTCAACGCAACCATGGTCAGGAAGTCGGTATCTTCGGCCAGATTGAGGCGACGGATTTCGTCACGAACTTCTGTGATGGTGGCGTCTTCAAATGCCGGGAGGTCGACTTTTTCCACTTCGCGGGCGCGCGCAGAAAGCTGCTCGATCGCGCCATGAAGGTTATTCATCGCCTCGATATGGTCACCTTCGGTCGCCTTGGCGTGCAACCCTGCAACCTTGTCAACCGCAGTCGGCATCAAGGTGTCATGGAACATCAGCTTGCGCAGGTTCTGGTAATTATACATTACCTCGCAAGGTGTCAGGATTTCCTGTTCGAAATACTTGCGCAGCAACCGGTTGATGGTCGCGCGGCTTTCCTTCTGCAAAAGGTCGTTATCGGTTTCGCATAGCGGCGCTTCCTCAATGGATGAAACGCGAACGTCATCATCCTGATCCTCGCCAGCACCTTCTTTTTCGAGAAGTACCTTTTCGATATGACGACCGTCGCCGCGTTCCCAGTTACGGATAACGCGCACGGCAGAGATCTTGGTTTTCACAAGCTTTTCAGCTTCTGCAACCGCTTCCTTTTCGACATCAAATGTCGAATGGATTATCCAGCGATCCCCACGCTGGACCATAACTTCAAATGTCGTATCCGACATAACGCGCTCTGGCTCCCTAACTTCCTGTTTGGGCGGCATTACTCTGCCGTTCAACTAGTCAGGCGCGTGTCCCACTTTTTTATATTTATTCTTCTTTATAAAGCCAATCGGGGTATTAAAACAATAGTTGGATGCGATGACTCCATATACTTTCGGTTATTTCTTTAGTTTTTCCTCAATTTTCTTTGTTTTTGCGACTGCATTGCAAACACAATTCAACCGCGCATGGTTGTGATCAATCTCCTTCCGATCGTGATCACGGAATCCGCGTCGCAATTTCCCTGGTCAAATCTGCAAGCAAACTACTCATCGCGATCACAGTGCCCTCTATTGTCGCATCATTGGGCGTACTTACCTTGTTGTATTTGGCTGCTGCGACGATCTCGCCGCTTTGGAAATGAACGAGTTTCCAGCGTGCCGTCAGAATGACATTCCCGTCCGCCTGCCGCTCAAACTGGTCGATATCAACAACAATCTGCCAATCGACTTGATCCCGCGACGTCCAGGGAAACACCTCAAGCCGGGACGCAACACCACTTCGGTCCAGATTGTCCATCACGACACGGTTGATGTTCTCGCCAAGCGGCTCTGCCCAACGATATCCGGAATTGACTTCGGGACGGTTGGCCGCACTCCGGGTAACGATGGTGGACCGGTCCAGATAACTCGGAATGGTCACCGGCCCGACACCGATTACAGATGAACTCCCTGACTCTGAGACCGGCTGCGCCATTGGCGACAGCAGATAATATTGATCCGGAACTGAAGGCGAAGCGCACGCCACCAGGACTGGTGCGACCAGCAGCATCACGCATCTGCTGATCATCATTTTAATTGAGTGTCGCATTATTCGTCCTCCTCCGGCCCGCTTCTGCCAAGGATCAGGGCGCTCGGGTTCTGTTCCAGGAAATCGGTAAGCTCACGCAGCGAACGTGCAGTCGCCCCAAGCTCTTTCAGGGCCTGTTCAAGATTGTAGCGCACAGGTGATGTTGGTGCGGTGACATCCCGTACACCGCCAAGGGCCTCGCGCGCGGCATCCAAAGCCGTCTGTGTAGCGGGCAGCACGCTGGCATCCAGATTGGTGACAAGGGTACTGATCCCTGCTGCTGCTTGTTGCAGGCTGACCATCCCGTTATTAAGCGCTGGCGACGTCACAATGTTTTCCATGCCCTCGACCGTACCGAGCAAACGAATGCCGATTTCTTCAAGCGGGAAGGTTTCCACTTTTTCAAGAAGGCTGGTAAGCGAATTCGCGATTTCATCAAGCTTCTGCGGCAGGGTTGGCAGCTCGGGCAATTCCCCCTGCTGATCACCAAGGTAGCGGGCGGGCGAAACCGGCTGCATCGAAAGATCAACAAACAATTGCCCGGTGATGAAGCTTCCTGTCTTCAGGCGCGCGCGCATCCCATTGTCGACAAGCGTTTCAATGGTTTCCTGCGGGTCGACATCCCCCAAACGCCCCCCGACGATACCGACGCGCTCGGGTTCAAGTGTTACTTCAACAGGAATCCGGAAAGATCTTTGATCTACAACATATTCCAGATCGACATTCTCGACGGTGCCGACACGAATGCCATTGAACTCCACCGGTGCACCGCGCGATAGCCCGCGGACCGAAGAGTCGAAATAAAGCTTGTATCGCTGGCTGTATCCTTCGGCCAGTAACTCAGCCTTTTCAAGGCTTTCATGCAGGCGAAATACTGTATCGGCCGCCGCCATTTCCGCGTTTTCATGGCCGGGAGGCGTGTAGAAATTGATGCCGCCCGCCAATACAGAGCGAACTGACTGCGCCCGGACCGAAAACCCTTCGGCATTCAGATCAAGCGCAATCCCGCTTGAATCCCAAAACCTTGTTTCGCGCTTTACAAGCGCGTCGAATGGCTTGTGCACAAAGACCGGTATCGACACCCCATCGGCGTTGGCATCAAGCTCTGCATCCAGAACCTCACCAACCTCAACCCCGCGCAGCAGGACCGGTGTTCCGTCCCCCAAAGAACCGAGTTCTTCGGCCCTCAGAACAAATCGGGTACCGTCTTCCTCGTTCGGAACAAATTGTGGCTCTTCCTCGCCGACAAAGCTCCGGGCCTTGTTGCCGGTTTTGTCCGGGACGACTTCGACATAGGCCCCCGACACAATGGTTTCGAGACCGGTAATGCCCCGCGCACTCACCCGGGGTCGCACCACCCAGAACCGTGTCTTGTCAGTAAGATAGTCCTTGAAATCCGCATTGATGCGCACGGTCAGGACAACATGTTCCAAATCATCCGCGAGATTAATCGCCGTCACCTGACCGACATCGACATCGCGATAACGGATGGCGGTTTTGCCAGCTGAAAGGCCCTCGGCGGATTCAAAGGTAATGGTAATTTCCGGGCCCTTCGATACGATATCACGCCATAACAGCCAGCCACCGATAATCAAGGCCACCAAGGGCACCAGCCAGATTAAAGAAAAGCGGCCCCAGCCTTTCCTGATGTCGGGCGTTTCGGGCGTTTGATCCGATCCGGCACTCTTCACGTCACTCATGACGGAACCCCCTGTTTATCGATATGGCTTTGGTCATCATTCCCCGAACTGTCCTGCTTTGTTTTGGCTTTTTTCATTCCGGCGCGATCCCAGATCAGACGTGGATCAAATGCCATCGCTGAAAGCATGGTCAGAATAACGACCCCACAAAATGCGACGGCCCCAAAACCGGGCTGGACCGATGCGATGTTACCAAGTTTGACCAGTGCTGCCAGGATAGACACCATAAAGACATCCACCATCGACCAGCGACCGACCAACTCTGTGACGCGATAAATCAGTGTGCGCTGCTTTAGGGGACCCGACAACCCCATTGCCGTCGCGAAATAGATCCAGCCCAACAGAACAATCTTGATGATGGGCACCAGAATACTTGCGGTAAAGACGACGATGGCAATCGGCCACTCACCGGCCCGGACCAAGGCGCTCACCCCCGACAGAATTGTATCCGCCCCGGTTCGGCCAAGATAGGTCACCGTCATGATCGGAAAGACATTGGCTGGAACATACAAGATCATCGCAGCCACCAGAAGAGCCCAGGCCCGCGAAAGACTTCGTGGTTTGCGGTGGTGGACCATGTCGCCACAGCGCGGGCAACGAAGATGTTCTTTGCCATCACTAACCACGACCATCGCACATGTATGACAGGTCAACAGCGTTTTCTGGCCACGATCAGCGCTGGCTTCCCGACACATATCGGCTGACACCGGATAAGACAGACTTTTCGGCGCCAATCGGCGCCAGACATAGCGCGGATCCAGCGTCACATTCATCAAAAGCACTGTCGGAATCAGAACACAGATGGCAAAAAATGCCGGACCAGCAATGACTTCGGCGTAGTCAGTCAATTTGGTCAGCGCCACAAGCAAGCCGATCAGGAAAACATCAAGCATCGACCATGGCCGGATCAACGCAAGAATACGCCAGACCTTCTGCATGCCAGGCCAAGCTTGGTTCAGAAAAATTGGCAGCAAAACATAGATATGCGCGACAATCAGCAACAGCGGCGCCAGCATGGACGTAACCGCAACCATTATCGCCAGAAACGGAAATCCTTCACGCCAGAACGTCAGGACACCACTGCCAAGGGTGTTTGTTTCAACCCGACCTTCCATCGCAAATGTCAAAATCGGATAGCTATTGGCGATGACGAATAGCAAGAAGGCGGTAACCGCAAGGGCCAGCGGTTTATCAAAGCGCGCCAATGCCGAGCTATAGAGCGGCGACCCACACCGAACGCAATATGCGACACTGCCTGTCGGGATATCCTTCTCGACATGGAGATAGTCGCAATGCTCACAGGCGATCAGTCGATCTGGCATTGTTTTCCTGTTTTTACAATCCGTTATCCGCACTGGTTCGCAAATCAAAGTAAGCGACACTTTTGCCAACAAGTCAAATCACGCCACTATCTGGGAATGAATGCCATCGGCCAGTCAGGCAAAATTTGTTCAGGAATGTGTGGTGCGGTTTAGGTTCGTATTTCAGGCAGATGACGACGCGCCTCTGACAGAACGATTTCATTGACCTGGTTAAGCAACCGGCTGTTGATGGTTTTGTGGTGCCAGTAAAGAGGACGATCAATTTCGAACGGGCACGGGCGGATTAGCTTTCCGGTGCGCAATCCTTCTTCAGCCTGATGCTGCTCTACTACGGCATAGGCAACACCCTGTTCGGCAAGTGTCACAAACCCTTGGGAACTTGGCACCGTGTGGGCAGGAAATTCTCCGGGATTGAGTCCGAAATACTGGTGAAGGAACTGGTTTTGCAGTTCGTCATGTTCCGAGAAGTTCACGGCCGGACACGCCTTCAACGCATCCGCCGTGACACCATTCTTGAAATAGCGGTCGTTAAATGTAGGCGAAACCACCATGACGTAGCGCATGCGCCCCAAGGCACGCACACGGCACCCTTGAATGGGTGTGTCACGCAGGCTCACCGCCCCCAAAACGTTGCCGTCCTGCAGCGACTGATGGTTAAGCGATTCATCATCAACCACCAGATGCACCAGCAAACCAAGCTTCTCAAAAAGAACCTTCGGAACATCGACAAACCAGGTTGCCAAGCTATCGGCATTGACCGCAAGGGTCACCTGCCCATACCCGCTGTCTGCCTGCAAGTCTGGAAGTTCATCGCCAAGATCCTGCTCAAGCAACCGAACACTTTGAAAATGCGCAAGCAACCGTTGCCCGGCAACCGTTGGCGCAATCGGCTTGGAACGCACGATAAGAGGTTGCCCAAAGCGTTCTTCAAGCAGTTTCACCCGCTGGGATATCGCCGACTGAGTCAATCCCAAGGCGCGTGCAGCCTTTTCAAAACTGCCAAAATGAATGACCTCGGCACAGGCCTGAACAAGTTTGTAATCCAGCATGATCAATCATCAATTTTTCTAATACTATATAAGTATAATTCCATTTTCTTATTAATGAAAGCTGGTATCAACGACGTGCAACCACACAGGAACATCAAAGAATGCTGTTAACGTATGTCACCGGATTTGGTCTTGGCGGCGGACTGATCATAGCGATTGGCGCGCAGAATGCCTTTGTTCTTGGTCAGGGACTTCGGCGCAACCACCCGGTGATGGTCGCCTTCGTTTGTGCATTATGTGATGCGGTCCTGATCGCTGCAGGTGTTGCGGGACTTGGAACTCTGATTGCGGCATACCCGTTGCTCACGACGGTGGCGGCATGGGGCGGCGGGGCTTTCCTGATCTGGTATGGATTTGGGGCGTTTCGGCGCTTGTTTGAAACTGAAACACTGTCGGAAAAGGCAATAACAAAAACCGGGTGGCAAGCGGTTCTGAGCACCACCTTGGCCGTGACACTTTTGAACCCACATGTTTATCTTGATACGGTCGTTATGCTGGGTGGTATTGGTGGGCAATATCCGCCGGATGCAAGGATTGGCTTTGCATTGGGTGCGATGAGTGCCAGTTTTGTCTGGTTCTTTGCCATCGCACTGGGGGCGGCGTGGCTTGCACCTTATGTCGCCCGACCAATCACCTGGAAGATCATCGATGGACTGACCTGCGGCGTCATGTGGCTTGTGGCATATAGCCTTCTTGCCCCGGAAATCCGCATTCTCCTTACGAGCTAGAAAAATGTTGCCGGGCGCGCTCCCTACTCGCTCATTGCTTCCTTGAAGTGGCGGCGGCATACGGGAACATAGCGGTCATTCCCCCCAATTTCGACTTGTGCGCCTTCGCGGATCGGGTTTCCGTTTTCATCAACGCGCAGGACCATGCCGGCCTTGCGCCCGCAATGACAGATGGTTTTCAGCTCATTAAGCTTGTCCGCCCACGCCAACAGCCATTTGGAGCCTTCGAAAAGTTGCCCCTGAAAATCGGTCCGGATGCCATAGCACAGCACCGGAATGCCATGGATATCTGCAATATCGGAAAGCTGCCAGACCTGTTCTTTTGACAGGAACTGTGCCTCGTCAATAAGCACACAATCGACCTTGCCCTTTTCGACCTGCTCAAGGATCAGGCCTGCCATATCGGTCTTGGCATCAAACAGCAGTGCCGGGGCTTCAAGACCGATACGCGATGCAATCTTGCCTTTCCCGAAACGGTCATCAAACGACACTGTCATCAGCAGCGTTTCCATGCCACGTTCACGGTAATTGAAGCTCGCCTGAAGCAACGTGGTCGATTTGCCCGCATTCATGGACGAGTAATAGAAAAACAGATTGGCCATGGATCCCCCCGAAAGTCGTCAAAGGGACATAGCCGATCATTCGCGATTGATCAATACAGCGAAAAGACTGTCACGCACCATTGCGCGAAATATCAATATCACGCATTTCGTGACGCATGAATTCCAGCAACGACTGGATCTTGGCGCTCCGCGTCACACCGGCCGCAAAAACGGCATAGATTTCCAGATCAGGCAGGCTGCAGTCCGGCAGAACCCACACCAGTTTCCTGTCATCTATCTCATCCTGCACATCACAAAGCGGCACGACGGAAAGACCATGCCCCCCGCGCATGAATTGCAGACGTGCGGTCGCGTTATCGACCCGGACATTTCCATTAACCCGGACTTTCTGTTCTATGCCTTTGCATTTCATCGTCAGGGTTTCGGGCACGCGACTATACATCACCCAATCGTGGTCAGCCAATTCATCGATTGTTTCAGGGGCACCTGCCCGTTCAAGGTAGTTCGGGCTCGCGCAGATGATGCGACGGGTTTGATAAAGTTTGAAGCTCTTGAGGTCCGAACTTTTAAGCGGCCCGGACCGGATGCCAATATCAATACCCTTTCCGATCAGATCAACCACCTCATCGCTTAAATGCACATCAAGTGCGACCCCCGGGTATGCCTGCCGGAAACGATCCAGGATCGGGACAATACGCAAATTTCCCAGATGGACCGAGGATGTAATCGAGATTTTCCCGACCGGGTCATCGCGCAATTCCTCTACCCGTTTTCGGGCCGCTTCGGCCTCTAGCGTGATGGTGCGACAGCTGTCGTAATATCGCGCGCCCGCGTCGGTCAGGCTGAAGGTACGCGTGCTTCGGCGTAACAACGGCGCCCCAAGCTTGGCTTCGAGCTGGCGGATTTGATGGGATATGGCCGCACGGCTCAACCCCATCTTGCGTGCCGCGGCAGAGAACCCGCCTTCTTCAACCACACGCGCAAACATCATCATTGCTCTGACTTCATCAAGTGCTGACATTTTTATACGCTCAAAAATTTTGACAATCTGTACAATTATTTACTCTTACGCAAATTTACTCAGCCAGTTACCATCAAGGCAAATGAAATCAACGCACGGAGGACCTGATGCGTATTCTGATGATTGTTACCTCGCACAACAAAATGGGTGATACCGGACACAAGACAGGTATCTGGCTTGAAGAGTTTGCCGCTCCCTACTATCGATTCCTTGACGCTGGCGCGGAGGTAACTCTTGCCTCTCCCAAGGGTGGAAAGCCGCCGCTTGATCCGAACAGTGAGGTACCGGATGCCCTGACTGATGCGACCAAACGTTTCGAAAACGATGCAGACGCCCAGGCGGCATTCGCCAACACCGTCACGCTTGACGGGCTCAAGGCCGATGATTTTGATGCGCTGTTCTATCCTGGTGGCCATGGCCCGCTTTGGGATCTTGCAAATGATGCAAAATCAATCGCCCTGATCGAAGCGTTCACCGCACAGGACAAACCTGTTGCTGCGGTCTGCCACGGGCCGGCTGCTTTGGTTGGTGCCAAGGGCACAGACGGAAAACCATTGGTGTCGGGCAAGAAAGTCACAAGCTTCACCAATGACGAAGAAAAAGCTGTCGGACTTGAAACCGTCGTCCCGATCTCGATCGAAGACGAGTTCAAAAAACACGGCGCAACATTTGAACGCGGCGACAACTGGGCATCCTACGCGGTTGTTGATGGTAAATTGGTCACCGGGCAAAACCCGGCATCCAGTGAAGAAACAGCCGACGCGGTTTTGAAATTGCTTTCAGCATAAAACGCTTGACCTTCCATCTACTGGAACCTCGATAATGCCTTCATAGACACCCGATTTATGGAGAGTTTCGATGGTAAAACTGAAGGTGGAAAAGATGAGCTGCGGTCACTGCGCAAGTGCGGTGAGCAAAGCGGCTACCAAGGTCAACGGCGTTGAAAGTGCCGAGGTTGATCTGGCAAATGGCGAAGTCGCTGTTGCTGGCAATCCCGATGTAAACGCCCTGATCGCGGCCATCACCGACGCCGGTTATCCGGCTTCTGAAGCCCGCTAGATCAGAACCCCCGTTCGCGTATCCCCACCCGAACGTCAGAGCCGCCAGTATTGAATATATACTGGCGGCTTTTCTTTACCCTGACCGCTCGTTTGTGCAACCATCACGACAAACAGAAAGCGGCACCAAAATGACTTTTCAAATCACTGCCCTGTGCGGAAGCCTTCGCCAAGCCTCAATTAACAGAACCCTCCTGAACGCGGCCCGGCAGGTCGCAAGCCCCCATAACGCAACAATTCATCTGTTTGACCGCTTGGGCCATCTTCCGATCTTCATTCAATCCGGACAAAGAAGATACCGATGACGGTGATGTTGCAGCGTTTCGCGCAGCACTTCGTCGCACGGATGCAGTCCTGATCGCCAGTCCCGAATATGCGCATGGTGTCACCGGCGTGATCAAGAATGCCCTTGATTGGGTCGTTGCCAGTGGCGAATTCATGCAAAAACCTGTTGCTTGTTTGAATGCGTCTGGCCGGGCCACAATCGCCCAGGCCGCCCTGATAGAGACCATCAGCACGATGGATGCGCGGATCGTTACCGACGCGTGCATAACGATTCCACTGAACGGCAAGAACTTTGACGTTGACGATGTCGTGCAGGATACGTCCAGCCGGGCTTTGCTGGATAGGGCCCTTGCGAACCTAACGGCTGCAATTCCAACCGACGATATATCCAAGGTCATTTAGTCATACAAAAAAAGCCGCCCAAACGGGCGGCTTTTTCTTTGGTCTGATGATTACGGTCAGCCGAGGATTTTGTCACACAGAAGCTTGTAGACCTGGCCAACGAACTACCCAATGCACCTTCATTTGATTTCTGGAGAACCTAGCTTTTGACGTCTAGCCTCGTAGATGGATTTGTCCATAACCATAATCATGTCGTTTTCGACCTGCTCGCTATAGTTTTGTACAAAAAACAATGGGAGCTTGTTAACGCCGATATACCCTACTTGTGCTCCCTTGTACGTACCTTCAAACATATTAGCGCCGATCATTTCCAGTAGTTGGGCGCGATCATAGAGTTTCTGTGGGAAGGCAGTTGTGCAAAAAGTGGCATTTTCGACAACTGAAAAAACGGCAACAAACTTCTCGTCATCGAGAAAGGCATAGTTTTTTGTTTGATAAATGTTACCGTTAATATTGATACTGCGAGTTTGATCCGGTTGATACGTGCCTCCGAGGCTTCTTGCCGCCGCGCCGACAGCCTCAATATCACCCATGTTTTCGACGCAAGTATCAAGAACTATGCTAACAATTTTTCCCAAATCTTCTGCTGCATAGGTGGACGGTACTTTTGTGCCAGCAGAATTGCTTGTCGTCTGACATGCGCCAAGAAGAGAGAGGGCAGCCGCAACAATAATCAATTTCATTTTGAACCTAAAACTCCTTTCTTTTGATAGTTGTATTCAAAATCAGCTTAGACTTGCAACGAAGCTTTTGCACCTTTCTGGTTTCAAGCAGACAATTTCCGAACGAAAAAGCCGCCCAAACGGGCGGCTTTTTCTTTGGTCTGATGATTGCGATCAGCCGAGGATTTTGTCGCGCAGAAGCTTGTTGACCATACCCGGGTTGGCCTTGCCACCGGTGGCCTTCATGACCTGACCAACAAACCAGCCAAGCATTTTTTCCTTACCACCTTTGATTTCCTCGACCTTGTCGGGGTTGGCAGCAATGACTTCATCAATCGCGGTTTCAATCGCACCGGTATCGGTGATCTGCTTGAGACCTTTTTCCTCGACAATCTTTTCCGGATCGCCGCCGGTTTCGATCATGATTTCAAAGACATCCTTGGCGATACGGCCAGAAATGGTGTCGTCAGAGATCAGATCGATCAGTTTGCCAAGGTTTTCGGCCGTTACCGGGCTATCGGCGATACCGACTTCTGCCTTGTTCAGCGCACCGAACAGGTTGGTAATCACCCAGTTCGCCGCCAGTTTGCCATCACGGCCCTTGGCAACGATTTCGTAGTAATCAGCCTTTTCCTTTTCGGCGACAAGAACACCGGCATCATATGCCGACAGACCGTTTTCACGCATGAATCGGGCCTTTTTCTCGTCCGGCAGTTCCGGCAGTTCCTTTTCGATTTCCGAAACGAACGCGTCATCAAAGACCAGCGGCAGCAGATCCGGATCCGGGAAATAGCGATAGTCATGCGCCATTTCCTTGGAACGCATCGAA
>NZ_DBGS01000141.1:0-26299 GCF_002295455.1 Thalassospira sp. UBA848
CTGGTGCAGCTGGCAAGTCCGGAGTCGTCAGACAACGGCGCTGCGGTTGATCCGCTGGCCGAGGGCATTGACCTTGCACCGCTGTTCGAGCTGATGCAGGACGAGGATGTCGTGAAGGTATTTCACGCCGCCCGTCAGGATATCGAAATTTTCGTCCGTCTGTCGGGCAAGGTGCCCCATCCGGTGTTTGATACCCAGGTGGCGGCGATGGTGCTGGGCTATGGCGATCAGGTCGGCTATGAGACGCTGGTCAACAAGGTGGCGCGCAAAAGCATTGATAAATCGATGCGCTTTACCGATTGGTCGCGCCGGCCGCTGTCTTCCAAACAGATCAGTTACGCACTTTCAGATGTTACGCATCTGCGCGTGATCTATGAGGCGTTCCACGAACGCCTTGAAGCCAATGGCCGTGCGGCATGGCTGTTTGAGGAAATGGAACGCCTGACCGATCCGTCGATCTATTCGATTGACCCGGCCGATGCGTGGAAGCGGCTTAAAACGCGGTCCAACAGCCCGAAATTCCTTGCCGTGGCCCGTGCGCTTGGCGAATGGCGCGAAACCGAAGCGCAGCGCAAGAACCTGCCGCGTAACCGGATTTTGCGCGATGATACCTTGCTTGATATCGCGGCCCGTCAGCCGATGACGGACAAGGATCTTGATAAAACCCGCGGTGTCGGACGCAATTTTGGCAGTTCCAAACCGGGGCAGGCGATTATCGAGGCGATCAAGGCAGCCCTTGATAGCCCGCAGGACCAATGGCCCAAGCCAAAGCAACGCATCGAGTTGCCAGCCGGGATTGGTCCGACGGTCGAGTTGCTGAAAGTCCTTTTGAAGCTGTGTGCCGAGGAAAAGGGTGTTGCCCAGCGTCTGGTGGCCTCAAGCGATGATTTGCAAAACATCGCAGCCGATGACAATGCGGATGTTCCGGCCATGCGCGGCTGGCGACGCGAGCTTTTCGGGCAGTATGCGCTGCGTCTCAAACACGGCCAGCTTGGGCTTAAGCTCAAAGACGGCGAAGTGGTGTTTGTTGAACTGGACAGCTGATCGTCAGCTTGCTGTGCCGAACAAAAAACGGGGCCTGATGGCCCCGTTTTTGTTTTTGTCGTCAGGTTTGTGCCAGGCGTCAGGCGGGCAGGGCCGCATCAAGCAATGTGGTTGCCATGGTTTTGGCGATCTGCGCCGATTCGGGCATGCCACGCACCTGGGCGGTGACAATCGCGCCTTCCTTTAGCAGCGCAAGCTGTTCGGCCAGTTTCCGGGGTTCTGCCGCACCGGCTTTATCACAGAGATCCGCGATATGTTCGAGGACACAGACCTTGTGTTGGGCCGCGACCTGATGGGCGGGGTGGTCAAGCTTGGCGAATTCGCTTGAGGCGTTGATGAATGCGCAGCCAGAGAATCCCATGCCCTTGAAAGCACGGCCGTGAAACCATTCTTCAAGCGCATCAAACATCGCCAGAAGCTGTTCGCGCGGGTTGGCGGATGCCTTTTGCATTTCCGATGTCAGCCACTCACGGAATTGTTCATCGCGCCGGGTGAGGGCGGCCAGGATCAGCTCATCCTTGGATTTGAAATGCTTGTACATCGTCATTTTGGCGACGCCGGACTCGGCCAAAATCTTGTCGATTCCGGTGGCATTGAAGCCCTGTGTATAGAAAAGCCGCAGGGCCGTATCGACAAGCACGTCGCGTTTTGATTTCAACTTTCTTCACTCCAATAGTCGGATTCGATAGTTCCATAGTCAGACCGGTCTGTATTCTTTTGGCGGGAAAGCCGCAGAATAGCAAGCCTTTCGGATATTAGAACGATCATTTCAAAAATATATTTGACAAATAGACAGACCTGTCTGTATATATGTTTTCAACGCTGATCAACCCGAGCTTGTTAAGGAGAGTTCCAATGACCCGTATTTCTCTGCCTGCTTCGATCAATGCCGCCCCTGATGCTTCGCAGCCGCTTCT
Organism: Thalassospira sp. UBA848; assembly: GCF_002295455.1. Taxonomy (NCBI): domain Bacteria; kingdom Pseudomonadati; phylum Pseudomonadota; class Alphaproteobacteria; order Rhodospirillales; family Thalassospiraceae; genus Thalassospira; species Thalassospira sp. UBA848. The sequence goes on from NZ_DBGS01000141.1 coordinate 1,962, forward strand.
TGAGGGTGTGAACAAGATGCTTGGTTCGGTTCCGAACCTGTTTCGTCTGACGGCAAACAGCCCGGCGGCCCTTGAAGGCTATCTTGGTTTGAATGGTGCGCTGTCAAAAGGCGCGCTGGATCCGCAAACACGCGAACGCATCGCCCTTGCGGTTGCGCAGATCAACGGCTGTGACTACTGCCTGTCGGCGCATACCTATCTGGGTAAAAACCTTGCAAAGCTTGATGACGCCGAGATCACGGCGAACCGCAATGGTGGTTCCACCGATCAGAAGGCCGATGCGGCTGTGCGCTTTGCCGCGGCCCTGGTGAAGAACCGTGGCCAGGTCACCGAAGGTGATGTCAGTGCCGTCAAGCTTGCCGGGTATAGCGAGGCCGAGCTGGTCGAGATTGTCGCGCATGTCGCGCTCAATACGCTCACCAACTATCTCAACGAAGCCTTTGATACCCCGATTGACTTCCCGGTCGTGAATGCCTCTGCCGCCTAAGGGCAGGGCACGCTTCCGGTAAAGCCCCGGTCGGCAATCCCCCCTCCGCATGTTGCTCCGCGCCGACCGGGGTCCCCCTTTTTGACCACAGACCAAAGGACAAGATTGATGTCACGGCCACCGCTTCCGCCCTTTAACGTTGAAACCGCCAAACAGAAGGTTCGTTTGGCCGAGGATGGCTGGAACAGCCGCGATCCTGACAAGGTGTCGTTGGCCTATACACCAGACAGCCGCTGGCGCAACCGTGCCGAAATGTTTGCGGGCCGTGAAAACATCGTGGAGTTCCTTACCCGTAAATGGGCCAAGGAAATCGAGTATCGCCTGATCAAGGAACTCTGGGCTTTTCACGAAAACCGCATTGCTGTGCGCTTTGCTTATGAATATCGCGATGACAGCGGCAACTGGTTCCGGGCCTATGGCAACGAGAACTGGGAATTCGATGAAGACGGGCTGATGCGCCATCGTGTGGCATCGATCAATGACAAGCCGATTGCAGCCGAGGACCGGCTGTTCCATTGGCCTCTTGGCCGCCGTCCGGATGATCATCCGGGGCTGTCAGACTTGGGACTTTAGTCTCGATAACCCCGCCATGTTCCGGTTCCGGCGACGGACGGGAAGTTTCGGCGGAAACAAGTTCTACCCGACAGGCAAGGTGGTGCGTCCCCGGTGCTGTCTTGCCTGTCACCCCGCAAAGGACCCTGAACATGATTGTCAAATATATCGCCTTTTCGATTACGTCGACCGCCGTGCTTTTTGTCTCCTCCCTGCTGACCTTTGCGCCGTAAAGGTCAGGGTCAAGCCCCATGGTCTTGACCAACATTCCGATGCCTCCCTGAAAACTTGTCGGGCCCCTTTCGGGGCCCGTTTTTTTGTTTCGTTGCGGGGATCAGTTTGCCAATGCGGTCTGAATAAAATTCTCGACTGATTGCGGCTTGCGACCGACCAGCGTTTCGAAATCGTCACTTACGGTTTCGTAGTCGCCTTTCTTCGCCCCGACATAGAGACCTGCAAGGGCTTCGACCAGGTGGCCCGGTAGGCCTAGGCTGCCAAGGATGCCGGTATGGACCTCTGCTGGCAGGTCTACGAACTTGACCGGCTTGCCGGTGGCATTGGCAATGTAGCCCGCAATTTCGGTATGGGTGACGCCCCTGGTGCCGGTGAGGTCATAGGTTTTGTTGACGTGATTGGCTGGCTTGGCCAGCACCACGGCGGCGGCTTCCGCCAGGTCATTGCGCGGGATATAGGTGATTTTGGCATCACCCGCCGGGGCACCGAAATCGCCGGTTTCAAGCGCGTGCGGGACACCGGCTAGCAACAGGTCTGCATAAAAACTGTTGCGCAGAATGGTGAAGGCAAGGCCGCTTTCGCGAATGTAGTTTTCAGTATCGAGGTGAATGGCCGAATAGGTGAAATCCGCATCGGCTTTTGGGTCGACGATGCCGGTATAGACGATGTGTTTGACGCCTGCGGCCTTGGCGGCGTCGACCGCGGTGCGGTGCTGTTTGATGCGGGTTGCGTTGTCGTCTTCGGCCGAGATGATAAGGGCGGTGTCAATACCGGCAAAAGCCTTGGTCATGAGCGCCAGGTCATTGAAATCGCCTGCGCGGACATCAATGCCCTTGGCGCTCAGGTCGGCGGCCTTTTCCGGCTTGCGGACACTGACGGCTATGTCACTTGCCGGGATGCGATCGAGCAGATGTTTGACAACAAGGCTTCCAAGTTGGCCGGTCGCACCGGTGATCAATACGGTCATGTTCGTTTTCTCCTATCGGGTGTCAGGCGTTGCCTGTGTATGGGAGAAATCTGCGCCTATTAATGCATATGATCAATTCGATGGATATGATAATCAGTATGCATGAATATCGATGAATTGGATCTTGATTATCGCCTGCTAAGGCTGTTTCTGACCATCTATGACGAAGGGTCGGTGACGGCGGCTGCGCACCGCCTTGATGTCGGGCAGCCAACCGTCAGTCACGGGCTGGAGCGGTTGCGCCAGATTATTGGCGACCCGCTGTTTGTCCGGTCAGGCAGATCAGTTGCGCCAACCGCCCATGCCGATGAAATCGCGCCACAAGTGCGCGTATTGCTGCAAGGGATGCGGAGCCTGACCCGCGTGGTGGCCTTTGATCCTGATAACCCGGAACAGAATGCGCATTTCGTGATTGGCGCCAATGATTACGAGGTGGCGGTGATTTTGCCCGCCCTGATGAAGCGGGTCCAGAATTGCGCGGCGGATATCCGGCTCAAGATTTTGCCGGTATCCGGTCTCGACAGGATGGTCAGATGTCTGCGCGATGGCACGATTGATCATGCGATCAGTATCGATTCCTCGGGCAAGCATGGCGATATCGCCCGCCAGGGCCTTTTTCGTGAACAGATGCGCTGCTTTTATGATCCGGCGTTTCATGATGTTTTGCCCGATACGCTGGACCGGTATTGTGCCGCCAGTCATGCCCGCGTGATGATCGGGGCCAATGACAGTTCGGCAATTGATGACATCCTGCGCGGACTTGGCCGATCACGGCGTACCGCCCTTCAGGTGCCAACCTTTGCCAGTGTCGCCAACCTGATCCGCGGTACAGACATCATCGCAACCCTGCCGTCGCGTCTGGCTGGTTCGATGATGGAGGGGTTCGGGCAGTTCGATCTGCCGTTTGATTTCCCGGAATACGGCTTTGCCCAATACTGGCACGTCCGCAACGCCGCAAATGCCGCCCATAAATGGCTTAGAGGCGAGATTTTTCGGGTATCACGGGGGTTGGGGTAGGGTTGTGAGCAGAGTGTTATGAGCGGTTCCGCTGGGCTTCGATAAATGCATCTACATCGCCATAGAGCAGATCAGCCATCTGGCGCAGTTCCGCGTCGCTGCATTCCCACCAGCGGGTTGCAAGAAGTTGTTCGATTTGGTGATCATCAAAGCGTTTTTTGATGATGCGGGCCGGGTTGCCGCCGACAATGGCATAGGGCGGGACATCTTTGGTCACAATAGCGCCAGCTGCGACAACCGCACCGGTACCGATAGAAACACCAGAGAGAATAATGGCTCGCGCCCCGATCCAGACATCATGACCAAGTGTGATTGGTCCCTTGGTAATAGCATCACTATTGGGCTGGTCCGGGTGCCAAAGGCGCGTTTTAAACGGATATGTACTGGGATGGCTTAAGGGGTGGTCGACCTTGCAAAGGAACAGCACGTCCGGCCCGATGGAGCAATAGGAGCCAACGGAAAGGGCGGCATCGGCAGAGACACCCGCGACCATGTTTTTGTTCAGGCCATAGGAATGCTTGCCAATGGTGACATGGGCGGGAAGTTTTGCCGATTTGGGTTTGATGCCCAGTAATTTCCGCAGTCGGTCCTTAAGTTTCATTTCGCTGCCACCAATCAATACAATCCTGTAATGCGGATGTTAGGTCAAATTCACAACTGTAACCAACCGTTTGCGTGAGTACTGATGTATCCGCAACCAGATAGGGCGGGTCATCGGGGCGATCTTGCATGCTTCCCGCAGCGATTGTCCCGCGCCCTATGAGGGTTTTCAGTGTCTCAGCGACTTCCAGCAGGCTGTGACCTTCGCCGGTGGCGATATTGATTAGGCCCGTGAAGGGATGATCGATCAGCTTGGCAAAGGCGGCACCGGCATCTGCGACATGCATGAAATCGCGGATTTGTTTGCCGGAACTCATTTTGGCAGTTTCACCTTCCAGAAGCGCACGCGTGATCGCTGGGACGAAGCGCGCCGGGGCCTCTTGCGGGCCGCACAGCAGGAACAGGCGTCCCCAGGCAATGGATGCGCCTTGGGCGTTCAGTTCAAGGCAATGCTGGGCGAGTTTCAGTTTTTCCTGACCATAAAGCGTGTGGGGTTTACATGCTGCGTCTTCGGTCAGTTTCTGACCCGGCGCTATACCCTGCCAGTCATATTCGGCACAGCTTCCGGCAAGCACGGCACGCTTGCCGCCCTGGTCATGGAAACGATCCAGAAGATCGATACTGGCGTCGCGCCAATCGGGGTTGTCGGGAGCATTCCAGAAATGACCGTGTTTGGTCTGCCAGGCCAAATGAATTAAGCCGTCTGGACGTTCACTTTCAATCAGTTGCTTGCGAAAGTCCGCGTCAAGCAAATCACCGGAGATGTGACGGCCGGGCAGAGCGCCATCTTCTGGTACAGATCGCCCGCAGGTAATGACATCATGGCCGGTGTGAAACAGCTTTTGGCAGGCATAGGGGCCGATCAGGCCGTTGGCACCAGTAACGAGGACCTTCATTTTGGTGGCTCGTAATCAGGGTAGTTGGCATCACGATCATTGATGATCGCCGGCTTTTCGGGCCATGAAATACCGAAAGCCGGATCGTTCCAGCGCACGCCCGATGCGAGATCGGGCAAGAAGGGCGCGCCCATCAGATAGAGAACCTCGGTATCGGGTTCAAGCGTCAGGAAGCCATGTGCACAGCCGGCCGGGATGATCAGGGAATTGCGGTTGGTCGCTGACAATTTAGCGCCCACCCATTTGCAGTAGCTTGCTGAATCTGGTCGCAAATCAATGACCACATCATAGATCGCGCCGGAAATGCAGCGAACGATTTTGGGGTCGCCGACCGGGGCTGCCTGATAATGCATGCCGCGCAGTGTGCCCGCATGGTGATTAAAGGACAGATTTGCCTGAACGACCTCGAAGTCATGGCCATTTGCAGCCAGTTCTTCTTTGCAGAAGGAGCGTGCGAAAAAGCCGCGATCATCGCTGTGCTTTTCAAGCTCGATCAGGTCGACGCCATTGATATCTGTCGCAATAAATCTCATCCGATCACTTCGACCCTGGGGATGGCAACCATGAACTTTCCGCCCCAGTCGCTGACATGCGACATGCTTTTCATGATTTCGGCCGACAGGTTCCATGGCAGGATCAGGACATAGTCCGGTTTCGCTACCTTGAGGTGATCGGGTGCGTGGACCGGGATGTGACTTCCGGGCAGAAGCGTGTTTTGCTTGTGCGGGTTGGCATCAACCACAAAATCAATCAGGTCGGTACCAATGTCGCAGTAGTTCAACAGCGTGTTGCCCTTGGCGGCTGCACCATAGCCGGCAACGGTTTTGCCCTCTGTCTTGGCGGATTTGAGGAATGCCAGCAGATCGTCACGGATCTTGCGGCATTTCGCATCAAAACCTTCGTAGCAGGCCAGGGTCGCAATGCCCGCCTCAGCCTCTTTGGCGCGCAGGGCAGAAAGGCGGTCCGTCTCGGGACGCGTACCTGTGGTTTTCTGGGCCCAGACACGCAGGCTGCCGCCATGGGTTGGGATTTCCTCAACGTCAAAGACCTTCAGGCCATTGCTTTCAAAGCATTTCTCGACAGCGTAAAGCGAGAGGTAGGAGAAATGTTCGTGATAGATCGTGTCGAACTGGGTCTTTTCCAGAAGGTTCAGAAGATGCGGGAATTCAAAGGTTGAGACCCCGTCATCAGCCAGAACTGCGGCAAAGCCCGAAACGAAATCGTTGATGTCTGGCACATGGGCCAGAACGTTGTTGGCCGCAGTCAGGTTTGCGTGGCCATGTTCGGCGACGATCTTTTCGGCCGTTTCCTTGCCAAAGAAGGCAACAAGGCTTTTAACCCCTTTTTTCTCGGCCTCTTTAGCAACGTTGGCTGCTGGTTCAACACCGAGGACCGGGATCGACTTGCCGACAAAATGCTGAAGCAGATAGCCATCGTTGGAAGCCACTTCGACCACAAAGGAGTCCTTTCCAAGACCAAGTCGCTCGGTTGCGGTTTCGCAGTAGTTTCGGGCATGCTCAACCCAGCTTGAGGAGTAGCTTGAGAAATAGGCATAATGACTGAAGATGTCAGATGGCGGGACAACATCATCAACCTGAACAAGGAAGCAGTTGCTGCAAACACGCGCATGCAGAGGATAGCGCGGGTCCGTCTGGTCTGCCTGATCAAGCGACACATAGGAGTTGGCAAGCGGGCTAAGCCCAAGATCAACAAGCGTGTGTTTCAGATCGGTTCCGCAGGCGCGGCAGGTTGGCGTTGTCATTTTGTATCCATCATCATCTCAAACGAGGCAATCTGGGCCTCGGTCACGTCGCGCATTTTGCGGCCATCAAGATGTGCCTTGTGCCATGCGACTATCCATTCCACACATGTCGGTAGTTCGAGGCGTGGTTCCCACGCGAGGGTTTTGGTGGCAAGGCTTGAATTCAGCGCCAATGTGAGCGCCTCCTTGCTGCCACCGGAGTTGTCCTGTTGCGTAATACCGGCCGTTGATCCCCATGCATCCAGCATGAGACTGGTAACATGCCCCACCGTGTGTGATTCATGGGGGCCGAAATTAAGAGCCGGTACTGTGGTTTTGCCTTCAACCGCAGCCTGAAGATACATCAGATATCCCGAAACCGGCTCAATCACATGTTGCCATGGGCGTGTGGTGCCTGGGCTGCGCAGTTCGACTGGATCACCGTTGGAAACAGCGCGGATGATATCGGTCATCAGTCGGTCTTCTGACCAGTCGCCGCCGCCAACAACATTGCCAGCACGTGCTGTTACCACCGGAATGTTTGCCGCGCGGAAATAGCTTTGACCGAAACTGCGCGTGACAATTTCCTGACAGCCTTTGGACGCACTATAGGGATCGCGGCCGCCCAGTGCATCGCCTTCGGTAAATACGATTTCACCATGTGCCTGATCGTAACTGTCATTGTCATAGGCCTTGTCGCTGGTCACGACCAGAACACCTTTGAGACCCGGACTATCACGCAACGCATCCAGAAGATTAGCAGTGCCGATAATGTTGGTTGCCATGGTCTCGACCGGTTCGCGATATCCACGGCGAACAAGCGGTTGGGCCGCCATATGCAGGACAAGTTCGGGTTGGACCTTTTTTACCATGTCGGCGACGTCGGCCCGGTCACGCAAGTCGGCAATGGTTTGCGATGCATAGTCGAGATCAAGCAGGTCATGCAGGCTGGGATCAGTTTCTGGTGCCAACGCAAGGCCATGAACTTCTGCGCCCATCTGCATTAGCCAGCATGCTGCCCAACTGCCCTTGAAACCGGTATGACCGGTCAGAAGAACGCGCTTTCCCGACCAGAATGATCGCAGGTTTTCGCTGGTGCGCATGGCAGTTACCAGACCTTCCAGGGGGCGTTACCTTCGGTCCACAGGGTCTCCAGCATATGTTTCTCGCGCAGTGTGTCCATCGGCTGCCAGAAACCATCGTGACGCCATGCAGAAAGTTCACCCTGATCAGACAGGTTGCGCAGCGGTTCAGCTTCCCAGACGGTTTTGTCTTCAGCGATTTCGTTGAGTACGGATTTTTCACAGACAAAGAAGCCGGCATTGATGCGTGCACCATCGCCCAGCGGCTTCTCCTGAAAGGCCGAGACACGATCCCCGTCAAGTACAGTCGCGCCAAACCGGCCCGGAGGTGAGACCACTGTCATGGTTGCCTTGCGGCCCTGTTTTTTGTGGAATTCAATGCTGGCGGTGATGTCAATATTGCCAAGCCCATCGCCGTAAGTCAGGCAGAAGGGCGCATTATCATCAAGATAGTCGGCCACGCGCTTGATACGGCCGCCGGTCATGCTGTTCAGGCCGGTATCGACCAGCGTTATTTTCCAGGGTTCTGCATTGGCATTGTGATATTCGAGCTGATTGGTCGCCATATCAATGGTGACGTCGGCGTGATGCAGGAAGTAGTTGGCGAAATATTCCTTGATCACATAGCCCTTGTAACCAAGGCAGATCACGAATTCATTGACGCCGTGTGCCGCGTAAATCTTCATCAGGTGCCAGAGGATGGGCTTTCCGCCGATTTCGACCATCGGCTTTGGCTTGACCGAGGTTTCTTCACTCAATCGGCTGCCATATCCGCCTGCAAGAATTACTGCCTTCATTTGAATCGATATCCACTCATTCAGTTTTCGTGGCCTGCCGACCTAGTTTTTTGCCGTGCGTGGTAGTTTTGATGCCCTTACGCCAAGGACCGCCGCCAAGGAGCCCACCGATCTTGCCAGATCGCGCCAGCCCTTCTTGCGGTTGAAGGTCACGCCGTACAGCAACGCCTTTCCTGCGAAGCGCAAAGCGTGTTTTGTGCCGAGGCACATTCCTGCCAGGCGCCCCTTGTACTTGGATTCAAAATATATTCTGGACCAAGCAATGTTCCAGAATTTTTCCCAATAATACGCCTTGTTTGGGCGGACCGAGCCTCCATTCAGGTGCGTTACCACCGAAGAAGCTACCAGAATAAGGGGATGTCCGGCACGACGAACGCGAACACACATGTCATCGTCTTCGTAGTACAGGTAAATCTCCGGATCATAGAAGCCGACTTTCCTCATGACTTCCATCCTTACAAGGTTTACGGCGCCAGATAGGAACTCAACGCAGATGGGACCTTCCGGAACAATGTTGTAAGCAAGTTTGCCGAAGATGTTGCGTTTCCAGATTTCGACGTTATGGCTGGGTTCGATATGTCCGTTACCATCTTTATGGATGGGGCCAAACATCGCAGCTTCTGGATAAAGGTCAGCAGCATGGACTAGCGCGTTGACCGCATCCGCGGTCATCAGGGAGTCCGGATTGGCGAGCAGGGCAAACTCAGTTTCAACCGCGCCGAGTCCCTGACTGGCAGCAGCACCATAGCCTAGCCCTTTGCTGTTGCGGATGACTTTTGCATCCGGGCGGAGCTTGGCCACGATATCAAGCGTGTCGTCTTGGGACGCATTATCGACGACAATTAGCGGCAAGTCGGCAGGAAGCGATTTCAATAGCCCGCCAATAACGAGCCCCCCATTATGGGTGATCGTGATTACTGTCGTTCTTGCCGTCATTTAGGTTCCCTGCAGAATGTCCATGTCCCCGTGGGGCCGAACATATTCAATCCGGGCGCAATGTCCAATCAGAGATTGCCGCTTAAGGGAAAATAATCTGCCCGTTACGCAGTTTAAAACAAGCTCTTTCGAGTTTCATTGGTTTATTACGCGGGCGAAGGATTTATCCGAACACCACCAACCCAACGAACGCCAGTAAAGTTATCAAGGAAATTACGTCTGCCGGCCAAGGTTTCGTGGCCGGTGGTGGTGAGCGTAATTGTGTGTTCGGCCCAGTTGGTTTTCGGGTCCGAAGCGGACAGGGTGAAGAGCGCGTCCTTGCAGTCCATCATCCACTGGATTTCTGACCAGAACATCAGGTCACCGAGACAGGGCAGGGGGTCGTAGCGTCGCATCAGGTGGCCAAAGACCTTGCCGACGGTGACAGGGCCGTGGTCCTTGATGATTTGCAGGGTGAGTTTTTGGGTCAGGCCAAGGCCGGTTTGCGGGTCGGGCAATTCCGCGAGGTGGCGTTTGAGGGCTGCTGGCATGTGGGGCAGGGGCGCGGTGGTTTTTTCCGCAAGTGTTTTAAGATGTCGCGGGTCGTCTGCACGAAGCGCCTTCCAGACTTTGGTGCCGAATGTCAGTATGTCGGCGCGAAGCGGCATGCGGTGGTTTTGCCAGCACCAGATCAGCAATTCCGGTGACAACTGACCAAGACCGATGAAGCGATCAATGCCGGGGACTTGGCCAACAGAAATCAGGTCGACCTTTGTGTTTGGTCGGGTAGTGGCAATGAAATCCATCAGAAATGCCAAAATAAGCTGATCGTAGCTGTCATGTTCGAACCACAAGACCACATGGTCATATGTGCCAAGTGTCGTCAGTGCGCCATATTCCCGTTTTATGCGGGCGAGGGCATCTTTGTGGGCGATCTGATAGCTTTGAGCGATGAAATCGGCGCGGGTTTCGACAAATTGATCAAGCGGCAAGTCGGGCACCGGTCCCTGACAGAAGGGATCGGCAAATTCCAGAAAGTCGCCGACAAATCCTGCGATCTCAAGCCCGTTTCGGATATCAGAACCACATCGGAGATGAAGCGTGCTTTTCGTATCACGGACCGGAACCGTCCCGGATGCGATTTGTCGATGGCGTTCCGCAATCTGGTCGATATGCCGTTTCATTGCGGGCCAGCTTGGAAAACCGTTTTCGCGTGCAATGACAAGCTGGCTATCGGCAAGCTGGATCGTGCCCAAATCGGAAATATGGACCGGATGGCCTGCATCGTTTGCGCGCGTGCGTGCGTGGGCGTCACCAGATCGCAGGTCGCGCAGAAGTTCCTTGGCGCGTTTGCGCTGCTGTTCAAGGTTCAAGCGACCGTCAAAGATCGGCTGGTCAGGTCTGGACGTGGATTTGCCGGATTTCGATGAGCGTGATGCGGACATACGATTCCCCTGTTCATAACGCCTGTGTCCGCCAGACAGGCAAGGAAACCGTTTGTTTCATGGGTATGTTACCGGGCGCAGCCCTTTCCGCGGACGGGATGCTTGTGAAGCACCACAAGACAATATCGGATGTGCGCCAGAAAGCAACCGGGTTACATCAGGCGTACTTCGCTTTCGCGGTTCATCAGCTTGGCCAGTTTCGACAGACGCTGTTCGACGACTTCGCCGTAAAGGGCTGCGGCCTGTTTTTCAAATTGCAGCACCAGTTTGTCGCCTTCAAGCTGCAGCCGGGTTTGCGGCAAGATGCCCTCGACCCCGCCAGACAGCGTATGGCCAAGGCGAATGACATGGCCAAACAGGCGTCCGGTCAGGCGGTCATCTTCGCTAAGGATGCGGTCACTTGCGTCGTCACCCTTGAAATTGCCGGTATAGCGCGAACCGATCGTGTAGGCCAGAAACACCCGGTCATGATGGTTCAGATCAATATAGGGATGGCGGAGAATACGGTTGTAGCTTTGAATGGCGCGATAATCGGGGTGTTCGTTCCATCCGATGTCACCAATGATACAGGCCGCCAAGCGCAGACGTTCGATATTGTCCGGTAATTCCGAGAAGATCGGCGCGCACCATTTGGCGACTTCTTCGCCATGCTGGTGAAAACGTTCGCCGTCTTCGGCAAAGCTGAAGCAGGCTTCAAGTACAGGATCGCGTTGACGCAGATCTTCGGGCAGGACTTCATACATCCAGCCTTCGCGAAGCCCGTGTCCGGAAAAGACAACCTCGTTTGGCTGCATGCGTTTCATCAGCATGTTCATCACCAGTGATGCGTGCGGCAGGCTGTCGATGCGGCGTTTGGAGACACCCCCGATCTTCTCAAGCGACACCCGGCTTTGCTGGGAAATGATGTGGGTCAGTTCGGCCATTTCCGATTGGGGCATGGCAAGGTTATGGACCACTGAAATCGGGTAGTTTTCCTGGGCGATGAACAGTTTGGCGATTGAGCGCCAAGAACCGCCTACGGCATAAAGTTGCTGGCCCTTGGCGTCGGAAAGCCAATCGACCGTATCCAGATACTGATTGATTTCAGCCGTCAGACGGGCGCGATCAGAACCGAATACCGTGTGCAGACGCATCGCACCGAGCGGCAGGCTTATGCGTTTTTTGATCTCGCCCTTATCAAGCAAAACCAGTTCAAGCGACCCGCCGCCGATATCGCCCATGATGCCGGACGCCATCGGATCACCGGAAATGATGCCAAGGGCCGAAAGGCGTGCTTCTTCAAGACCATCGATCACCTTGACCGCAAGACCGGTTTCCGCGGCCACACGGTCACAGAACTCCTTGCCATCGGAGGCAGCCCGCACAGCGGCGGTGGCCAGCACGTCGACATGGGTGACCTTCATGGCCCGAAGCAGGGTGGCAAAGCGGTGCATGGCAACCACGGCAAGTTCGACCCCCTCTGGGTTGAGCTTGCCGGTGTTTTCGGGATCACGACCAAGGCCACACATGACCTTTTCGTTGAAGATCGGCACGGGGGCGCGGGTCATGCCATCAAAAATGACAAGCCGCACAGAGTTGGAGCCAACATCTATGATTGCGATGCGGTTGGAAGCCCGTTGGTCAGTCAGCATAAGATGTTGGCACCTGTTGGTCGTCTTTGGTCGTCTTTAGTCATCAAGTTCTAGCACAGGAACATTCGGGTCAGCTTGATCCAGCGCACTTCCCCGGCCCGAAAGCGACGGGTTGGTCATAAAGTATTTGTGCGACGAGAATGCTTTTTCATCTGCCTCACACCGTTCATAGGAACCGTCGGGCTGGAGATGCCATGCCTGTGCGGTATCCTTGAGGTTGGCAATCATGATCTGTTCAACAATCTGTTGCTGACAGGTCGGGTTTTCAACCGGTACCAGCGTCTCAACGCGGCGGTTCAGGTTGCGCGGCATCCAGTCGGCAGACGAAATGAACGCCTTGGCCTTGCGTGACGGAAGCTTGGCGCCGTTGGCAAAGACAACAATGCGCGAATGTTCAAGGAACCGCCCGACAATTGATTTGACGCGAATGTTTTCCGAAAGTCCCGGCACACCCGGACGCAGGCAACAAATGCCGCGCACCACCAGTTCGATATGCACGCCCGACTGGCTTGCACGATAAAGCGCGTCGATCACCACCGGGTCGACCAGGCTGTTCATCTTGGCCCAGATTCCGGACGGTTTGCCCGCCTTGCAGTTTTCGATTTCCTGATCAATGTGGGTCAGCAGGGTCGGGCGCAGGGTATGCGGTGCAATCGCGATTTTTTCAAGCGAGCGCGGCGTGGCATAGCCGGTCATGAAGTTAAAGATATTGGCCGCATCACGCCCCAGTGCGGGATCGCACGAGAAGAACGAAATATCGGTATAGAACTTCGCTGTGATCGGATGATAGTTGCCCGTCCCGAAGTGGGTGTAGGTCCGAAGACCATGGGTCTCACGGCGGACCACGAGCGAGATCTTGGCGTGTGTTTTCCAGTCAAGGAAGCCATAGACCACCTGACAGCCCGCACGTTCAAGATCGGCCGCCCAGCGCAGGTTGGCTTCTTCGTCAAAGCGGGCCTTGAGCTCGACCATGGCGGTAACGGATTTACCGGCCTCGGCCGCAGCGATCAGGGCCTTGACGATCGGACTGTTTTCGGACGTGCGATAGAGTGTCTGTTTGATGGTGACGACATCCGGGTCACGTGCGGCCTGCAACAGGAACTGCACCACCACATCGAAATCTTCGAACGGATGATGAACCACCAGATCCTTTTTGCTGATCGCGGCAAAGCAATCGCCCCCAAAGTCACGCACCCGTTCGGGATAGCGCGCGGCATAGGGCGCAAACAGAAGATCATGATGCAGATCGGAATCAATCAGTTGCTTGACGTCCACCACACCGAGCAGGCCATCAACCTTGACGACTTCCTCAAGCGCGACATCAAGTTCATCAATGACGAAATCCAGAAGGTCCTCGGGCATGCCCGCATTGACTTTAAGGCGGATGATGCTGCCACGACGGCGGCGTTTCAGAGCGGTTTTGAAAACGCGCACCAGATCTTCGGCTTCTTCCTCGATTTCAACGTCCGAGTCACGAATGACGCGGAAGAAGCCGTGCTCGATCATGTCAAAGCCCGGGAACATCTTGCCAAGATACAGCAGGATGGCCTGTTCGACCGGAAGATAGCGTTCATTGCGGCCCGGCAGGCGCAGGAAGCGACCGATCTTTTGCGGCACCGGGATTAGCCCGCGCATATTGTGCCCGTCAGCCGGATCAAACAGCTGCATGACGATGGCAAAGCCAAGGTTGGGAATGAACGGGAAGGGGTGCGACGGATCAATGGCAAGCGGGGTCAGCGTCGGGAAAATTTCGCGCATGAAATAGCCATCAAGCCATTTGCGGTCCGTCTGGGTCAGGTCGCCCTGGTCAATGACCGAGATGCCCTGTTTTTCCATTTCGCTGCTCAGTTGACGCCAGACGCGTTGTTGATCCTGCATCAATTGGTTGGCATCAAAGGTAATGGCGCGCAGCTGTTCGGACGGGCTCATGCCATCCTGACTGACCTTGGTCATGCCAGCGCGCATTTGCCCGACGAGGCCTGCGACACGCACCATATAGAATTCATCAAGGTTGCTGGCGGAAATCGACAGAAAGCGCAGGCGTTCAAGCAGCGGGTGCCCCTTGTTCTGGGCTTCTTCAAGAACGCGATTGTTGAATGCCAGCCACGATAATTCGCGGTTAATGAAGCGGCTTTCCGAATCAATGGTGATCGCGCTTGACTGAACTGCAGCGGCGTGTGTCACGCTATGCCTCCTGCGGATTGAGGGAACGTCCTTGAACTTATGCGACAGTTCCCGGTTGCAAATGGAGTATAGGATAACTGCTTGGGTGGGTGCAATTTTCTTAAATTTATGTGTCAGTTTTTCTAATAGCTTCCCGGCCTTCAATGTGGCATGCAGGTACACCGTTTGATCATTATTCGCGACTGCCAAACAGACGAAGACATGAAAACGCTGTTATTGCTTCGGCATGCAAAATCAAGCTGGGCGGACCCGGGGCGTTCGGACCATGACCGCGAGCTTAACCGTCGCGGTGAAAAGGCCGCCCCGTTCATGGGGCGCTATTTGCGTCAGCACGAACTGGTGCCTGATCTGATCTGGTGTTCGACCGCGGCGCGTGCGGTTCAGACCCTTGGTCTGCTTGGGCGTGATTTCGCGACAGATGCCGATGTCATCTATAACGAAGACCTATATATGGCCAGCGAGCGGGTGTTGCTTGAGAACCTGCATCACACCCATGAAGACGCAAAGCAGGTGATGTTTGTTGGCCACAATCCCGGGATCGAGGTGTTTGCCCAGTCGCTTTATGGCGACGGGAACGCGGACGCGAGGGAAATCATGGCGCGCAAATACCCGACCTGCGCCTTGGCGCATTTCGAATTCGATGTCGATCATTGGGGTGAAATCGCGCCCGGAACCGGACGCCTGATCGATTTCATCAAGGTCAAGGACCTTCAGGCGGTCAAGATCGGCCCGGAACCAATTGCCAAATGATTTGCTGATCTGCGTTACGGGCACTTGACGAAGGGCGCGTGTCCGCGTTTTATACCGCTGAAATTTGGGACTCCGTGCTTGAAGGGCAGGGAAACATCACACGCAAGCGCTGCGGATCGTACGCTGATTGATCTGTGGCGGGCACGTTGTGGTGCGTTTTTTGTTTGACAGCGCGGGTCTGGCATGCACCTTTGCGGCCAAATTTGCGGCCCAAGAAATAAAGCAACCTGGAATGACAATGCATCCTTTTCGCTCTCATAACTGTAATGCGCTGCGCGCGACTGACGCCGACGCGGAAGTTCGCCTGTCTGGCTGGATTCACCGTAAACGTGACCACGGCAACCTTCTGTTCGTAGACCTGCGCGACCATTACGGCATCACCCAGGTCGTTATCGACATTTCGAGCCCGCTGTTCGAAACGCTGGACAAAGCGCGCGCCGAAAGCGTGATCACGGTCGATGGCAAGGTTGTCAAACGTACGGCCGAGACCATCAACCCCAACTTGCCGACTGGCGAGATCGAAGTTTACGCATCGAACATCGAAGTGCAGTCTTCGGCCGAAGTTCTGCCGATGCCGGTCTTTGGCGATGTCGAATATGGCGAGGAAGTTCGCCTGCGTCACCGTTACCTTGATCTGCGCCGTGAAAGCGTGCATTCGAACATCGTTCTGCGTTCCAAGGTCATTTCGGCCATGCGTCAGAAAATGACCGCACAGGGCTTCCTGGAAATCCAGACGCCGATCCTGACGGCAAGTTCGCCGGAAGGTGCGCGTGACTTCCTGGTACCGTCGCGTATGCATCCGGGCCAGTTCTATGCCCTGCCGCAGGCACCGCAGCAGTTCAAGCAGCTGCTGATGGTTTCGGGCTTTGACAAATATTTCCAGATCGCACCGTGCTTCCGCGATGAAGATGCCCGTGCCGACCGTTCGCCGGGTGAGTTCTATCAGCTCGACTTCGAGATGGCCTTTGCCACCCAGGAAGACGTGTTTGCGGCGATCGAGCCGGTTTTGCATGACATCTTTGTCGAGTTCGGCGGTGGTCGTGATGTGACCCCGTATCCGTTCCCGCGCATTCCGTTCGATGAATCGATGGCGAAATACGGATCCGACAAGCCGGACCTGCGTAACCCGCTGATCATTTCCGATGTCACCGAGCCGTTCCGCGGATCGAGCTTTGGCATCTTTGCATCGAACATCGAAAAAGGTTCGGTGGTTCGTGCGATCCCGGCAACGGGTGCAGCATCCCGCCCGCGCAGCTTCTTTGACAAGCTGAACAACTGGGCGCGTGATGAAGGTGCGGCTGGTCTTGGTTACATCGTTTACGGCGAAGACGGCGAAGCAAAAGGCCCGATTGCCAAGAACCTTGATGCTGACCGTATCGCACAGATCAAGGAAATCACCGGCGTTGCCAATGGCGATGCGGTGTTCTTTGCCTGTGACAAGGAACTGGCAGCTGCCAAGTTCGCCGGTAAGGTCCGTGACAAGGTCTGTGACGAGCTTGAACTGCGCGAAGAAGGCATGTTCAAGTTCTGCTGGATCGTTGACTTCCCGATGTATGAGGAAGATGACGACGGCAAGATCGAATTCAGCCACAACCCGTTCTCGATGCCGCAGGGCGAACTTGAGGCGCTGGAAAACCAGAACCCGCTTGATATCAAGGCGTGGCAGTATGACATCGTGTGTAACGGTATCGAACTGTCGTCGGGTGCCATTCGTAACCATCGTCCGGACATCATGTACAAGGCGTTCGAAATTGCCGGTTATGGCAAGGACGTGGTCGAAGAACAGTTTGGCGGCATGCTTAATGCGTTCAAATACGGCGCCCCGCCGCACGGTGGTTCGGCCCCGGGCGTTGACCGTATCGTCATGCTGCTGGCCGACGAGCCGAACATTCGCGAAGTCATTGCCTTCCCGCTGAACCAGCAGGCGCAGGATCTTATGATGAATGCCCCGGCAGAAGTCGAAGACAAGCAGCTTAAAGAACTGCATCTGCGTGTTCAGATGCCGCCAAAGGCGAAAAAAGACTGATCTGTTTTCGGAATTGTCCGAAACAGCGATGGATCAAACGGCCCGGATATGTTCCGGGCCGTTTTCTTTTGGGCTCATTCAATCGCCAATCGTTACCTAATATTAACGGCCTATAGGGCAGTTTAACGGAGGAAAAGAACATTTGATCCTTCGGGGGATGGGCTGTTGAGAAAGATTCTTGTGGTGGCAGCGCCTTTGGCGCTTAGCGCGTGTGGTGGTCCGATTGAACTGACCGTTGCCAAGCTGGCCGGTGATTTGATCAGCTATGTGTCGACGGGCAAAAGCACGACCGACCATGCGGTATCGTTTGTTGCCGAACAGGATTGCGCCCTGCATCGCCCATTGCTTGAACAGGATATCTGCAAGGACGAGGAAACCGTTCTGGCCGAAGAGGCCGCCGCCCTTGCCGTGATGGGCGAGCCCGAGATCAAACAGGAAATTCGTGCGGCCCGCCCGGAAATCTATGCCGTGAATGCACCGGCAGAGGATTGGTCACGCCCGAGCACCACAGCCGCGAAATCGAACGTCATTGTCACGACCAACCTGCCGCCGCTGGCCCCGAAAAAGAACACGGATGATGTGGTTGCAGACGCCAAGGTACCTTCTGCGCCGGTCGAGGTTGCTTCTGCACGTGATCAGATCGAAGCGGAAGACGTTCCGGTGGCACTGGGCGATCTGGGACCGATTGATCCGCAGGTTGAGGCCGATGCAGCGGTTGCGGGTTATGTCGATGACAAACGCCTGCCTGAAGTCGCGGCACCAAAGGAAACTGTGACGGCCGCATTGACGGATCCTGTCACCATGAAAGACAGTGTCGAAGCGGTGGCACAGCCTGTTGAGGCTCCGCTTGATGGTGAAGCCCTTGCAGGCGATGATCTTGCCGTGCCGCTGCCGGGTGATTATGTGGTATTGGCAAGCTTTGCTGATGAAGCCCGTGCCACGAAGGCACTTGGCATCTATGCGGAATACCAGCCGCGCCTGCTGAATGCCGAAGTGCAGGGCAAGCCCTATCTTCGGGTTGCGGTCGGGCCGCTGTCGGCAGAGCACGCACGTGATTTACGCCTTCTTGCTGCCAAAAAGGGGGTTAAAGATCCCTGGATTGTCGGCGTGATGGCCACCGGAGAGTGATGTTGTCTGGATTTTTTTCAGAGATGAAGCAACGTCAGCGTTCCTTTAGAGGAGCGCTGATCTTTTGTTTGGGTCTTGGCGGCTGTGCCGCGCAGGCAGGAAGTGTTTCGGGCATTCAGGATGCCGTTGTCCCCCATATCGCGGAATATCACTTCAAAATGAGCCACGCGGAGCCGGGTAGCTCGATTGTTGATGCATCCGGTGTGCTGGGTTACCGGTTCGAGAAGGTCTGTGATGGCTGGGTCACCGAGATGCAGCAGATCATGATCTTGCAGGGTGCTGAAGGCACACCTGTCAATTCGGCCTATTCGATTACCCAGTGGGAAGATTTCGTGGGCAGCGAGTACCGGTTCCGCATGAGCGATTATCTTGACGGTACCAAGGTTGACGAGATTGTCGGCAAGGCTGTCCGCCAGGATGATATGGTCAAGGTCACCTATGAAATCCCGGTCGAGGTCGAAGAAGAGCTTCCGGCAGATGCGATGTTTCCGACCCAACATTCGCTGGTGTTGCTGAAACGTGCGCAGGACGGCGAAAAGTTTGCCAATGATCTGGTGTTTGATGGCAGTGGTGATACCCCGACCAATCGGGTAGCGGTGGTGATTTCAGATCGCAAGGATGCCGCAAATGCGGCCGATGACCCCGATGCCATTGCACAGAGCCCATTTCACCGTATGAGCCTTGCATTCTATCCGATCGGGGCGGCGGAAAATGGCCCGACGACCGAGATGGCCGTTGATTTTGCCGAAAACGGCGTTGCCCACGCGATGCGATTTGATTACGGCGAGTTCGAAGTGTTCGGAACCCTTGATAAGGTCACCCGGTTGCCAATGCCAGATTGTGGCTCGCAATAATACCGGTTGCACGTCCCGAAAATTAAAAAGCCTGCCCTAAAAAAGGCAGGCTTTTTTACTGGGGAATGCCCTGGTCTGTTATGCAGCGGCGGACTTGTTTGCAGAGTTGCAATAAAGTCCGTAAAGGGTCTCGATCACGCGCAGAGCATCGTCACCATTCAGTGAATAGTAGATGGTCTGTGCTTCGCGACGAGTCTGAACGAGCTTGTCACGACGCAGGCGTGCGAGGTGCTGCGAGAGGGCGGACTGGCTTAGTCCAACGATACGTTCGAGTTCGCCAACCGACTTTTCGCCTTCATTAAGTTGGCAAAGGATAAGCAGTCTGCTCTGATTGCTCATGGCCTTTAACAGGACGCTCGCCTGTTCGGCCTTTTCTTCTAGATTGTTAAGTTCCATCTGGCTTCCTTATAAGCCTGACCGCGAGCGGCCATTGTCCCAATGAAAGTTCGACAATTCACCTGACGGAGCCATCTTGCGTGGCTGTAATCCGACTGGCGCGATGTCACTTCCGCAGAAGTACCTATCGGATCGTGACTTCTTCTACCAATAAATTACAGGAATCCATCGGTAAACTTATTCTCAAGTATATTACAAATCTGTCAAGAGACTGTTTACGCCTGTGTTGCCTGAATCCAAAGGTATTTTGCCGGAAAACAACCTGTCGAACTTTCTCCCATCCGCCAGATTTTCTCTGGTGGTTTCGAGACTGATCCTTTTGGAGGGTAATGAAACCTGTGCAACACACCACCCAAAAGGTCAGTTTTTAGACGATTGCGCCCCGGTTTGCTCGTTTCGGGGCACATTCGATGTAAGCATATACAAACCCGAGAAAGCGGCGAAAATATGAAAGTAATGGTGGTGGCAGGGGCGTAAAGGGTGATGCTTATGTTGAAGGTCAAAGAGCTTGCGTTATCGTTCTTTGATATGCTGATTTAGAACAAAGATAAGCATTTCGTTTTGCGATAGGCATATCGCATGACGATCAAAAAAAGCGGGAAGCGATGAACGCAATCCCGTGATCCGGGTCTTGGCCCGGAGCGACATCATGTTTGACCTTTCAGGAAGGCGACCCAGAAAAATGGCGACCTTGTTCGTGACCCATCACGACTGCATTGAACACGATACCGGCCCGGGGCACCCGGAATCAGCCGACCGTCTGCGCGTGATCCAGCGCGTTTTCGAGGCCGAGGAATTCATGTTCCTGCATCGTGAAGAAGCGCCGCTGGGCGACCTTGATTTGATCAAGGCCGTTCATGACCCTGCCTATGTTGACAAGGTGATGGCATCCATCCCTGATCACGGCGTCGAGCCGCTTGATGGCGACACCTATGTCTCGCCAGGGTCGGGCAAGGCGGCATTGCGATCGGTCGGTGGGGCGTGTGTTGCGGTTGATGCGGTAATGGGTGGGCATGAAAGGAATGCCTTTGTTGCCACCAGACCGCCCGGACATCACGCCGAATATGACCGGGCAATGGGATTTTGCCTGTTTAACAATGCGGCCATTGCCGCCCACCATGCGCGCAGTAAATTCGGCATCAAGCGGGTGGCGGTGATGGATTTCGATGTCCATCACGGCAACGGCACGCAGGACCTATTTTATAATGATGCGGACCTGTTTTATTGCTCGACCCATCAATGGCCGCTTTATCCCGGCACCGGGGCCGAAAGTGAACGCGGATGTGCGAACAATATCCTGAATGTCGGTATGGTTGCCGGATCGGGTACGGTCGAAGTACAGGAAGCGTTCAATTCGACAGTCCTGCCCGGTATTGCCGCGTTCAATCCGGAACTTCTGATCATTTCAGCGGGCTTTGACGGGCACAAGAATGATCCGCTGGCGGGGCTTTGCTATGTGGCGGATGATTTTGTCTGGATGACCAAGCAGTTGATGGATCTTGCCGAGGAACAATGTGGTGGGCGTGTGGTGTCCTTGCTTGAAGGGGGCTATGATTTGCCATCACTTGCGACCAGTGCCGTTCAACATGTGCGGACATTGATGGGGGCCCATTAAGGGCAGCCAAACATCACCCCAAGATCACTTCAAGATCACTTCAAGATCACCGGGCTGTTGCCCGACAAAAGCGTTTCAGTCAGACGAAATTGCGTTCTGTTCGGTTGCCCTGATCGTGACTTGCGCGTAAACTCCGCGCCGACCTAAGAAATGGAGCTTACATGTCCGAGGCTACTGCATCTCCCGCTATTCCTGAAGATATCGCGAAACTGAGTTTCGAAGAGGCGCTTGGGCAGCTTGAGACCCTTGTGCGTCAGCTTGAACAGGGTCAGGTCGGGCTTGATGACGCCATTGCGTCCTATGAACGCGGTGCGGCGCTGAAACGCCATTGCGCGGACAAACTGCGCGCGGCTGAAGAGCGCATCGAAAAAATCACCCTGAATGCGGATGGCCGCCCGTCGGCAACACCGACCGAAATTGAATAATCGGAGACCGTCGTGAGTTACGACATGATTGCCGAACTGAGTGCGGCGTCTGCTGATCTGGGCGAGACGCTTGACGGGATCCTGCCCCGTGCCAATGGCCAGATCGAGCAGCGCCTGTATCAGGCGATGCGCTATTCGACGCTGGGCGATGGCAAACGCTTACGCCCGTTTCTGGTGCTGAGCTCTGCCGGGTTGTTCAAAGTATCGCGCCGATCCGCCCTGCGCGTTGCCGCCGCTGTTGAAATGGTACACAGCTATTCACTGATCCATGATGACCTGCCGGCGATGGATGACGATGATCTGCGTCGCGGCAAACCCAGCTGCCACAAGCAGTTTGACGAGGCGACGGCGATTTTGGCCGGTGATGCGTTGCTGACCCAGGCATTTGAAGTGCTGGCCGATGAAGATACCCATCCCGATCCGCGCGTTTGTACCGATCTTGTCCGTGCTCTTGCCCGTGCGGCGGGGCCATATGGCATGGTCGGCGGTCAGATGATCGATCTGGCCGGGGAAGGGCAGAGTTTTGATCAGGCGCAGGTGACACACCTGCATTTGCTCAAGACCGGGCGAATGTTTGCCTTTGCCTGCGAAGCCGGGGCGATCCTTGGCAAGGCACCGAAAAGCATTCGTTTGGCCTTGCGATCCTATGCCCATGACATGGGGCTGGCCTTCCAGATCAAGGATGACATTCTGGATGTAGAGGCAAGTTCGGAAGAACTCGGCAAGACGGCGGGCAAGGATGTCGATCAGGAAAAATCGACCTTCGTCAAATTGCTTGGTCTTGATCAGGCCCGCGAGCAGGCAAGAATGCTGTGCGATCAGGCGATTAATCACCTGAACTGCTTTGACGGCGAGGCCGAACCGCTGCGTGCTGTGGCACGTTTTGTTGTTGAACGCGGCAGATAATTTGCTCGAGTAGTAGTTCCAAGCCGGATTTCTTCAAGAGGGCGTTCAACTTGGTTTCAGTCGAAATTCTAGCTGTGTGGGGGGCCGTCACGGGGACGATTGGAACACTTGCAGGTGTTTTAGGTTTTGGTCTTCGTTTGAGGCAATACCTCGCGGATAAGCCCAGATTGAAAAACGATGTCGAGTTTAGATTCGGTGGAATGGATGGCGGAGAGCCAAGTCATTTAATTTACTTGAGATCAACCGGTCGTCGTCCTGTCTCAATCGATTACATTGAGTACCACATAAGGCCCTCTAAGTTTTTTGATCGGATGTTTGTTCGATGGTTACGTCGAGATGGTCGATGGGTTCACCGGGACAAACTCTTTAAGCCTCTGGTGCTCGAAGAAGGTAAAAAGGTGCAAGTTGGGCTCGCAAGAGTGCAAGGCATGCCCGTGACTTCTATTTCCGGTATATTTGCGATTGACCAGACCGGTAGAAGCTGGAAGGTACGTTGGCCGTCAAGACGCAAGGTTGCGAAGCTCGCTACTTCAGAGAAAATTACTAGTGTAAATTTTGAAGGTGATAGAAGAAACGTTGAAATTACTCAATATCGAGTTGGTGATAAATACAAAATCCATTTATTTATAAAAGATACAGGGGGTGGACCAAGTAGAGGTCATGTAATATTGCGTAGAAATATTGAAGATATTGATGCTCTATTCAATTTTTTGTCGGAAATTATGGTTCCAAAATACCTTAGTAAAGAAATAGATGCTGACGAATTGATAAAAGAGGTAGGTAGTTTTTCTAGGGTTTGAGTTTTGTCTTTTTTGTCTTTCTGCTTGTGGTCGTAGATCATCACCATGACCGACTATCCCCCATATACAGCCGGTTTTCGCGACCGGCTGTTTGACAAGGACCCGTTTCCGTTAGCGATCTGGTATCCGGCGACCGCACCTGAAAGTTCGGTGCGCCATATGGGCGTGGCATCCAGTGCCGCGCGCGGGGCCGCCTTTGCCGATGACGGCCCGTTTCCCATCGTGCTGTTTTCGCATGGGTCGGAAGGGCATCGGTTCAATCAGTTCTGGTTGGCGGAATATCTGGCGCGGCGGGGCTATATCGTTGCGGCTCCCCAGCATGTTGGGGACAACTACCTTGATGCGTCCGAAGCCCGGCAGTTGGCGATTATCGAACGTCGCCCGCAGGAAATGCGTCTGGCACTTGATCTGTTATTGGCGCATGACGAAATCGGGCCGCAGATTGACCAGGGCAAAATCTATGCCCTTGGCCATTCCGCGGGTGGGGCGACGGTCCTGAAACTGGCCGGGTGGGATTTTGATGCCCGGGCGTGGCAGGATTACTGCGAAATCAACGCTGATACCGATCACGTGATTTGCCAGCACGCGCCAAGCGATGATCACCTTGACCGGCTGCACACTGTTTATGGTGGGCCGGTGGTGTCCGAGCGTGATGACCGGATTGCAGCCATCATTGCGATTGCGCCAGCCTTTGGCGTGGCGGCAACGGACGCGGGACTTGGCGATATTGATATCCCGATGCTGTTTGTCGAAGCCGACACAGACGAAATCCTGCATGACCATGTTAACGCCGCGCACTTTCGCAAGCTGTTGCGCGGGCGGGCAAAGTTCGTGAAGGTCAAGGGGGCCGGGCACTATTCCTTCTTGCCGAAATGCACCCCATATATTGC
>NZ_DBGS01000047.1:0-44126 GCF_002295455.1 Thalassospira sp. UBA848
GCCAAGCTGTTTAAGCGGTGCGACTGCTTCGTGATCAAAGCCCTGATATGTGTCTTCAAGAATGGCCTTAAGGGCATCGTCATCAACAGTACCCGCCACAAATGGCTGGATCACCTTGAACGCCACTTCGGCATAGGTCAGAGTTCGCAGCGCACGAATGTCATCCTTGGAAAAGGTCGGCCAGGTTTCGGGAACATAAAGCCCCCCGTCACGGGCCAGACCGGCAAGAAGAACTTCATCGAACTGCAAAACGGGGGCGCTTCCCCGCGTGCTGACATAGCGCACTAGACCTGCTCCTGCGTAAGGCGAATACCGGTTCCGTGCCCACAGGCGCAGTACGCCCCCATAAACACGGCAAGGCCTGATTTAGTGAGGGTTTGCGCCGCTATAGTCAAGGGTCAATACAACAGGTCTGGCACGCATTGGCGATAATACGCGATCAATACCAGCCATCGCTGCAAACATCCGTGAAGACTTAGCCATCAAGCGGGATGTCATGTTCCTTCAACTTGGCTTCCGCAAGCGCAGCGCGACGGACAACGGTGCGGTAATTGCCCAGAAGGATTCGCAAGACCGCCTTGATGAACCGGTCCGAGCCCGACATTTTCTTCTCGAACGTCTGGCGATTGATTGCGATCAGAACGGTACGTTCCTTGGCACGGGCGGATGCCATCCGGGGCTGATTATCAACAAGGGCAAGCTCGCCAAACAAACCACCGGCCTCAATCGTTCCCAGAACGACTTCTTTGTTTTCACTCAGCGTCTTGTAGATTTCGACCTTGCCTTCCTGCACGACATAGGCGGCATTGCCGGGCTTGCCTTCGCGGAAAATGACCTGATCGATGGCAAAGACCTGTCGGTCCATGACCTTCTTGTTGCCGTCAGTTATGCCCATGTCTTTGCAGTGCCCATGTAAATTTAGCCGGGATTTTGCCCCGATCATTGATGGCAGCGTATATCACCAATCCATCAATCAATGCTAGCAGATTGCCCGATCCATTCAATTGAATTTACTGGCCATACCTATTCTCAAGATGGGCCTTGAATGCATCGACGCCAAGGGCCTTTCCTGTTGCCGCTTCAAGGATCGCGTCGGTGGATTTACTTGACGCCTGACCATGAATGTTTTTGCCAAGCCAGCGCATCAACGGGGCGAAATCACCGCGCGAAAGTGCGTCTGGAATCTCCGGGTTGGCTTCCCTGGCAGCGGCAAAGATCTGGGCTGCGGCCATCGCACCCAACGTATAGGTCGGGAAATATCCCCACGCCCCGGCAGGCCAGTGGATATCCTGCATACAGCCGTTACGGTCATCTTCGGGCACAATGCCCAGAAGTTTCTGCATCATTTCGTTCCAGGCCGCTGGGAGGTCGGCAAGTTTCATGTCACCTTCGATCAATGCACGCTCGATGCGATAGCGCAGGATCACATGGGCGGGATAGGTCACCTCGTCGGCATCAACACGGATCAGCCCCGGCTCAACCCGTGTATACAGACGATGCAGGTTTGCCGGTTTCCATGCCGCACTGTCGCCGCCAAAGGCCGCCTCAAAAACCGGCCCGGCATAGGTCAGGAATTCTTCTGACCGGCAGGCCTGCATTTCAACCAGAAGCGACTGGCTTTCATGCATGGTCATGCCACGCGCCTTGCCAACAGGCTGGTTTTGCCAATCGGCTGGCAACCCGCGCTCATACATGGCATGGCCGGTTTCGTGCAGAACCCCCATGATAGCGGAGGTAAAATCATCCTCGTCATAGCGCGTGGTCAAGCGTACGTCTTCGGGGATGCCACCACAGAACGGGTGATGCGAAATATCCAGACGTCCGTGATCAAAGTCGAAACCAACCGCCTTCATCAGCTCAAGGCCGATCTGGTTTTGTGTTTCAACCGGGAACGGCCCATTCGGTTTCAGCGGATTGTCTTCGGCTTTTTGACGCTCGATGACATCGGCAGTGAAATCCGGCAGGAAGGATTCCAGTTCGGCAAATAGCGTATCAATCCGGTCAGAGCGCATCATCGGGTCATACTGATCAAGCAGCGCGTCATAAACAGACGTCCCAAGTGCCTCTGCCTTGGCTTTTCCGGCCTCAATCGAAAGATCGAGAACTTCTTGCAGTTGCGGCAGCAATCCCTTGAAGTCATTTTCAGCCCGCGCAGTACGCCAGGCGACCTCACAGCGCGTTCCAGCACGTGACATCTTCTCGACCAGTTCGCCCGGAACAGCTGTCCCATGGACCCATGCGCGCTTCATTTCCGCCAGATTGGCCTGTTGCCAGTCATCAAGTCTTTCGCCCTGGGCACTGGTGATCAGGTCCCTCAGATCCGGTGCATTGATCAGCTCGTTTTCGAGAACGCTCAGTGTTGCCAACTGTTCAGAACGGGCATCTGCGCCGCCGCCCGGCATGATCACTGCCATATCCCAATGCAACATCCCGCCAATGCCCGACAGGACACTCATGCGGTGAAAACGGGATTCAAGCTTTTTGTATGCTTCAGTCATGGGGGCTCCTGCGCGGTCTGGTTGGTCACAGTCCGCATAAAAACAGTCAAATTCGGCAAAGTGCAATCAGGACGGCGTGTCGTTTTCCTTATCACCAGACGGGCGGCGATGATACAGGACAAACATCACGATCAGGGTCAGTGCAAGACTGTACCAGGTGATGGCGTATTGAAGATGGTTATTGGGCAGTTCAACTTTCGCCTGACCACCGATCGGCAGGCCACCCGGGACCTCGGAATCATCGAGTTCCAGATAATACGGGCTTGCAAGCTCCGCCCCGGAATCTTCGGCCATGTGATCGACATCGACGTAAAACCACTGATTGCGCAAGGCATCGTTTTCTGGCTGGGCCCAATGCTTTTCGCGCGGCAGACGCAGAACGCCAGATACCTGCACAGGTCCCTCGATCAGGCTTTCCGGGCGGGTTTCCGGGTCGCGGTAATCCTGGGGCACCCAGCCGCGATTGACCAGAATGATACGGCCGTCTTCCTGTTCAAGCGGTGTGATCAACTGAAACCCGACATTGCCGCGACGGGTCCGCGCCATCAGGTATTTTTCCTGATCGTTCAGGTACACACCTTCGGCATATGCCGCGCGAAACGCCATACCCGGATCTAGGGCCGTGTCCGTCGGCACCGCGATGGGGGCCATTTGCGCCTGTGCTTGGCGGCTTTCAATCAGGTTTTGCTTCCAGAACAGTCTGTCGACTTGCCAGGAACCAAGCCCCAAAAGGATCACCAAAGACAGCCCGGCGGAAATTTTCATCGCCAGACTGGGACGCGTTTTAAGAAGTGGCATGAAGGGTCAGTCCTGTTCGGATGTCGATCGGTGACGATATTGCAGCGCCACCATGATGCCTTTGAGCGGCCTTAGCAAGACCAGTGTCAACCCGATGATCACCGGGCCCCACATAACGGCATGGAGCCATAATGGCGGCATATAGGCCATTTCGACCCAAAGCGCCATGGGCACCACCAGAAATCCGAGAATAAAGATGATGAAAACGGCCGGGCCATCACCGGAATCATGGCCGCGAAGATCCAGTCCGCAAACCGCACAGGTTTCACGGACTGTCAAAAAGCCCGAAAACAACTTTCCCCCACCGCAGCGGGGGCATTTGCATGCCAACCCGGTACGAATGGGGGAAAGGTTTGGATAATAATCATCCATGATCTTGTTTGTGACCTGACGGCGGCTTATTCGCCACCCCAGATGTAAACGGCAAAGAACAGGAACAGCCAGACAACGTCAACAAAGTGCCAGTACCAGGCTGCCGCTTCGAGACCAAAGTGATGATCCTGCTTGAAGCCATCTTTCATTGCACGCACAAGGCAGACCGCCAGGAACACCGTCCCGACAAACACGTGGAAGCCGTGGAAACCGGTCGCCATGTAGAAGGTCGAGGAATAGATGTTGTCCGAGAAGCCGAATGCCGCGTGGCTGTACTCGTATGCCTGCAGGAACAGGAAGATAACGCCAAGACCAACGGTCAGTGCCAGCCCCTGAACAAGGTCCTTTTTCTTGCCTTCAAGGATGCCATGATGCGCCCAGGTCAGGGTGCAACCCGACAGCAGCAGGATCAGGGTATTCAGGAACGGCAGATCCCAGGGATCAAGTACTTCGACACCGGCAGGCGGCCATTCGGTCACACCCGGGCTGAAGATCACAAACGCGTTGTGGAAGAATGCCCAGAAGAAGGCGACAAAGAACATCACCTCGGATGCGATGAACAGTGACATCCCGTAACGCAGGCCAATCTGAACGACCTTGTTATGATAGATGTGTGATTCACTGATCACGTTGCTCCACCAACGGAACATCACAAACAGAATGCCTGCAATGCCGATCGCTGCCAGCCAGAAGTCAGCCGGCGCACGGTCCGAATGCATGAACATGACCATGCCACCGGTGAACAGACCAGCAGATGCCGCAGCCACCAGCGGCCACGGGCTCGGGTCTACCAGGTGGAACGGATGCTTTTGTGCATGATCACTCATTCCTTGCCCCCCTCAATCCTTACAAAAGAAACTCTAAGTTCGCTTTGTTAACCAAAGACTGGACATGCCACCAAACAGTGGACTGTCAGCCTCCATGATCTTCGTTCCCGTCAACTGCTTCCACCGATGCCTCGGATTTGAAGAAGGTGTATGACAGGGTAATCGTCTTCACGTCTTGGGTATTGATGTCTTCGGCAATGGCAGGATCAACATAGAAACTGACCGGCATGTCGACGCGCTCGCCCGGTTGAAGGGTTTGCTCGTCAAAACAGAAACACGCGATCTTGCTGAAATACTGCCCTGCTTTTAGTGGTGTCACATTATAGACCGCCTGCCCGGTGATCGGTTTGACGGCCATGTTTTCGGCCACGTAATAGGCCAGATTGTCTTCGCCCAGACGCACCGTGATTTCACGCTGTTCCGGTTTGAACTGCCATTGCAGTCCCGAATTCACATCTGCGTTGAAACGGACCTTGATGGTCTTTTCCGACACTTCAACGCCGGTGTCCTTGCCCACTTGTGGCGTGCCGCCAAATCCGGTTACCTGACAAAACAGCTCATAAAGCGGAACCGACGCATAGGACAGGCCAATCATGCCGCCAACGACGACAACACAGCTGAGCAGCACACGCTTGTTGCGTGCCTTTACAGTATCTGTGTGTTTTTGATCAGCCATGGCTTCCTAGCTCATCTTCAATATGGTTATGGCAAAGAACAGCACAATCAGGCTGGTCAAAATCACCAAAAACGCCCAGTTCTTCTTTTTACGCTTGGCGTAAAACGCTTCGAGTTCGGCTTTGCTCATTTTGGGGTGCTCCGTCATACGATGAACCCGCCAAGCCAGACATCTGCAACCATCGCCCCAAACAGGACAAACAGATACAAAATGGAATATCCAAACATCTTGTGCGGCGCGCGTTCTTCGGCGTTGCGCAAAACCCGTACCGCATGGCGCAGGAACCAAAGCCCGGTCAGACCCGCCGTCACGGCGTAAATCGTTCCTAGCAATCCGGTCGCGACCGGAACAAAGGTCACCGGCAAAAGCAGAATGGTATAAACCAGCATCTGCTTTTTGGTTGCGGCGTCACCGGCAACCACCGGCATCATGGGAACACCGACCTTGGCATAGTCGCCGCACCGAAACAGTGCCAGCGCCCAAAAATGCGGCGGTGTCCACATAAAGATAATCATGAACAGCGCGATTGAATTGATATCAATCCCGCCCGTCACCGACGCCCAGCCGATCATCGGGGGAAAGGCCCCGGCGGCACCGCCGATGACGATATTCTGTGGTGTGCTGCGTTTCAGCCAGATGGTGTAGACGAACACGTAAAACGCTATCGATACAGCCAGCAAAACCGCAGCAGCAATATTGATGGCAACCGCCATGATCGTGACCGAAACAATCGACAGCGCAATGCCAAGAGACAAGGCCTCGTCGGCGGGCACGCGCCCGGCCGGGATCGGTCGGTTTTGGGTACGTTTCATGTGGATATCGATATCACGATCATACCACATGTTAATGGATGCCGCGGCACCACTGGCGATAGCGATACAGGCGATTGCGACGAGTCCCAGAAACGGATGGATCGAACCCGGGGCAATCAGCAACCCCACAGCACCGGTGAAAACCACAAGCGTCATCACACCGGGTTTGAGCAACGCGATATAGTCACGCACATCCGAAACCGGCAGGGATACTGCGTTTTCAAGCGCTAGGGTCTGATCTGCAACCTGCTTGGTCATTGAACTCTGGTCTTCTCGTTTGGGGCGGTAGGATGCCCCCCGCAAACCGGGGCCTGCGGGGGACTTAAACCAGGATCACTTACTTGATACGTGGCAGTTCGTCAAAGGTATGGAACGGCGGCGGAGAGCTGACGGTCCATTCCAGTGTATCTGCACCTTCCCCGTACGGGTTTGCTTCGGCCTTCTTGCCACGGATGAAGGCATGCGCCACCACACCAAGGAAGAAGATGGTCGCGGCAAACGAGATGTAAGCACCATAAGACGAAACCATGTTCCATCCGGCAAACGCATCCGGGTAGTCGGCATAACGACGCGGCATGCCGGCAAGCCCCAGGAAGTGCTGCGGGAAGAAGGTCAGGTTGACGCCAATGAAGAAGAGCCAGAAGTGGATCTTCGCACCGAGATCGGAAATCTCGTAGCCCGACATTTTGCTGAACCAATAGTAGAAGCCAGCAAAGATCGAGAAGACAGCGCCAAGCGACAGAACATAGTGGAAGTGCGCCACAACGAAATAAGTGTCATGCAGCGGCAGATCCATGCCCGAGTTCGCCAGAATCACACCTGTCACACCGCCCACAGTAAACAGGAAGATGAAACCGATTGCCCAAAGCATCGGAGCACGCAAGGTGATCGAACCACCCCACATGGTCGCAATCCACGAGAAGATTTTAACCCCGGTCGGCACCGCAATCACCATCGTCGCTGCGGTAAAGTATGCACGGGTATCAACATCCAAGCCCACCGTGTACATATGGTGCGCCCACACGATGAAGCCGACAACACCGATTGCCACCATCGCATAGGCCATCCCGAGATAACCGAAGATCGGCTTGCGCGAGAAGGTGGAGATGATGTGACTGATGATGCCAAAGCCCGGCAGGATCATGATGTACACTTCTGGATGACCAAAGAACCAGAACAGGTGCTGATACAGGATCGGGTCACCGCCACCGGCCGGATTAAAGAAATCCGTACCAAAGTTACGGTCGGTCAGAAGCATGGTGATCGCGCCACCAAGTACCGGCACCGCCAGCAGCAGCAAGAATGCCGTCACCAGCATTGCCCAAGCAAAAAGCGGCATCTTATGCAGGGTCATGCCCGGCGCACGCATGTTAAAGATGGTGGTAATGAAGTTCACCGCACCAAGGATCGAGCTGGCACCGGCAAGGTGAAGGGCAAAGATCGCCATATCCACCGAGGCATCCGGATGGCCAAGCACACTTGAAAGTGGCGGATAAACCGTCCAGCCGGTGCCGGCACCACTGCCGACAACAGCCGACAGCATCAGCAGGATAAAGGCCGGAACAATCAGCCAGAACGAAATGTTGTTCAAACGCGGGAACGCCATATCCGGCGCGCCAATCATGATCGGAACAAACCAGTTGCCAAAGCCGCCAATCATCGCGGGCATGACAACAAAGAACACCATGATCATGCCGTGTGCGGTCACAAGCACGTTAAAGAATTGCGGGTCATCAATGACCTGGGTTCCCGGTTGTGCCAGTTCCATACGGAACCAGACCGAAAACGCACCACCGATCAAACCGGCAAGCACTGAGAAGATTAGATAAAGAGTCCCGATATCCTTGTGGTTGGTCGACAGGAACCAACGGGTAAAGAAGCCGGGGGTATGATCGTGATCATGTGTTTCAGCGTGAGCCATCAATCTCTCCCTCACTCTGCCGATGCCACTGATACCGCAGACGGCAGATCAGCAGATGCGAACTGTTCTTGAGCCTCGGCGACCCAGGCTTCGTATTCTTCCATGGTAACGGCCTTAACCGCGATCGGCATATATGCGTGGTTCACACCACACAGTTCCGAACACTGACCATAGAATGTCGTACCGGCATACTCAGCTGGAATGCGGGTCCAGGTTTCGTTCAGTCGGCCGGGAACGGCATCAAGCTTGATGAACAGCGACGGCATCGCCCAGTTATGGATCACGTCGTCTGACGTCATGATAAGACGGATGTTCTGATCCACCGGCAGGACAACGGGATTGTCCACATCCAGAAGGCGATTCAAGCCTTCGGCAACAGCAGTTTCC
The DNA here is from genome assembly GCF_002295455.1 of Thalassospira sp. UBA848. Taxonomy (NCBI): domain Bacteria; kingdom Pseudomonadati; phylum Pseudomonadota; class Alphaproteobacteria; order Rhodospirillales; family Thalassospiraceae; genus Thalassospira; species Thalassospira sp. UBA848. The sequence continues at coordinate 8,292 of NZ_DBGS01000047.1, forward strand.
TGATCGATCATAAGAGAATCAAAGGTGAAGTTGCCGTTATCCGGATACTCGTAGGTCCAGTACCACTGCTTGCCAATGATCTTGAGCGTAAGATCGGCGTCCTCGACGCGGTCTGCAAAATACAGCAGGCGGAAAGACGGGATCGCAATAACAAGGAGGATCAGGACCGGAACAACCGTCCAGACCACTTCAAGAAGGGTATGGTGCGTTGTTTTCGATGGGACCGGGTTGCGTTTCGCGCTGAAGCGATAAAGCACAAACAGCAGCAAAGCCAAGACGATCACGGTAATGATCACCATCAACCACGTAACGAGATTAAAGAATTTCTGGCCTTCAACAGCCACAGGCGAAACCGGATCCTGCAGCCCAAGCTGCCAGGGTTCAGGTTGACCAACAGCCGCAAGTGCTGCGCCATCAAACCCGGTAAGTACCGCCAATCCCAACAGAAGGATGGGAAATAGCTTCTTGATCGACATGCGAATCTGCCCCCTCGCATTACATCTCAAGGCGATATGCCTCAATCGTCTCCACCCCTGACTGACAGTGGCCGAGCTGACAAATACGGCCCACTCTCAAGGACCTTATCACGTCTCAACCAAAGATTACCCTGACAAACAGGCCGGAGCATTTCCTCTGACATATCTTATTCTTAATAAGCCTGCACTCGAAAGTACATTTGTAACGCAGGCAAATAGCGTATCTTCGACACCAGTTCCAGAAAAAACCTCGCTGCATTGCACAAAAAATATATTTTGCCGCCATCAGAATGATCGCTCTGGTTTTGACTGAAATCGCTCTAAATACCCACCCTTGGATAGAAAAACCGCCATTCCGCGTCGCAAGGTTTTGCCATGCCTGCTTTTGCTGCTGTGCAATATAGTCGTAATTGGTGTTTTTATCCCTTCAACCAATGGCTAAAGCCGTCATCCAAGTGATGCTACGCTCTTGGGCGATCTTCGGATCAGCACGACGCCCTGACGGGCAACAGATTGCCAAATGATATCAAATTTCCCCGGCTTGCGCCGACATGCCCCAAAGAACGATTCGCCAGACCGGTTTGGGGGAATTATGTGCACCCAGTCACAAAAAAGGCACCTGAACCCTTTAATTATGCGGGCTTTTCCCCAATATCACAGATAGAAATTCAGTTGGAAATATCAGCTTTGCCAACTATTCTATTCTCACGTATGAGTACCGAACATTGGATGCAAGGCAGTCGTCCAGGCAATTGCCGGATGCAGACAGTTCAAAGACAGAGGTTCGCCTATGGCACGCTCAGGAAGTAAAAGACTTTTCACTGCAGAAATGCGGTTGCTCAATAAACTTGAATCCATGAGTGACATGGTCGCCCTGCCGACCGAAATGCCATCCGATCCAAATGCATCTGCAAGTGGCCCGGACATTTCCAGCCTTCACACCGCGATTGAGGAGCTCAAGCTTGAGCTGCTGTCTGATATCCGTGTGATGATCGAAGAACAGAAAAAGGCAAATGCTGCCCCTGAGGATGACGAACAGGCAGATGCGCGCAACGAGCTGCGTCTGGTCAAAAACGAAGTCCGGGCGCTGGCCAATTCCATTCAGGAAACCAAAAAGGAAATCGCCGCCCTTTATACCGCGCCCGAAGATGACACCGGCACGCGCATTAATATCGTAAAGGGTGAGCTTGATTCCGTCGTTGCCGCCACCGAGGACGCAACGGCAAACATACTTGAAACCGTCGAAAAGATCGACGCGGTCGCCCACAACATTCGTTCGGCAGCACCCGATGACTATACGCAAGGGCTGGCCGACGACATTGTCGAACTGGTGGTCAAGGTCTTTGAATCCTGTAACTTCCAGGACCTGACCGGGCAGCGGATCACCAAAGTCGTCAACACGATGAAATATATCGAGGAACGCGTGAACCGCGTGATCGAGATTTGGGGCGAAGACGACTTTGGCGACTTTGACCTGCCGCCAGATCCCAAGGGCCTCGACAATCTGGACAAAACTGTCACCAAGGCCCCGCAGAACGCCAATCGCGTGTCTCAGGATGAAGTTGACCAGATCTTCTCACAGGAAGAAATCGACGCCCTGTTTGATTGATCCGCACAATCCCGCGCAAAAACAAAAGCCTGCCAAATTGGCAGGCTTTTTCTTTTGGCAGTTTGTGAAAATTTGTGCCTCAGGCGTGTCCGGCTTCACCCGACAGCAGTTCGGGCGCAAATCCAAGCCGCGAGAACGCCTGTTCCCACTTGTCTTCGCAATCGGTGTCAAACAGCAAGTCTGCATCCGCATCGACATGAAGCCAACCGTTGGCCAGAATTTCACTTTCAAGCTGACCACTGCGCCACCCGGCATAGCCAAGGGCCAGAATACGGCTTTGCGGGCCTTCGCCCACTGCAATCTGTTCAAGGACATCAACCGTCGCCGTGACCGATACACCACGATCGACGTGAAGTGTCGCTTCGTTGGAGAAATCGGTTGAATGCAGAACAAAGCCACGGCTGCTTTCGACCGGGCCACCGAAATGCACCTGAATGTCTTCGATGGTGGGTGCCGGACGCGCAATGCCAAGCTGTTCAAGGAGTTCGGGGAAGGTGATGCTGTCGATCAGGCGGTTGATGACAAGCCCCATCGCACCGTCTTTGTTATGCGCACAGATATAGACCACACTTTGCGAAAAGCGCGGATCACGCATTCCCGGCATCGCTACCAAAAGCTTCCCGCCAAGATAATCGCCAGTGTCTACACCTTCACCCATCTCGAAAACTCTCTTTATCCAGTTTCATCAAGCCTAACGCGAATGCCTTTCCATTACCATCAAGAACCCCGGAAACCGCGACAATTTGTCGTTTGACATTGCTCCATCCCATATATCGTATGTAGGTGCAAACGCCATGTTCTGCCATTGGGCGGCATTACAGTTGTTCTGGATCAGGCCAAGGCACAGCGGTTTTGTGGTACTGATAGACCGTTCACACAGTCGTGGCTTGATTTGAACACGGGCTCGAACTACGCCTGTTTTGTGCCACAAGTCTGGCTCATACTGCGCCAACCGTTTTTCGTGCTTAAGGAACAACACGTGTTTCGCCACCTTATCGCCCGTTTGACCCTGTTATTTGCCCTCTGTCTTACGATCATCGGCACAACGTCGGCCGCAATGGCGGCGTCGAGCATGGCCACCGACTGGTTTGACGAAGACTTTGCCTCGGTGCGCCTGATCAGTGCACAGACCGAAACCAGCGGCAAAGAAGTCCTGCGTTTGGGTCTTGAATACGAATTGCAGCCGGATTGGAAAATCTACTGGCGCAGTGCGGGCGATGCCGGTTTCCCGCCGCAACTTGACTGGACCGGGTCCGAAAACATTGGCGAGGCCGAGATGCTCTGGCCCGCACCATACCGGTTCTCGATCTTCGGGCTGGAGACCTTCGGCTATAAGGACCATATCATTCTGCCGATTGATGTCGCGATCATGGACCCGACTGAACCAGTCGCGATCCGCCTTGATGTCGACTATCTGGTTTGCAGCGACGTCTGCATTCCAGCGACAGCCACCTTCAATCTCGACATACCGGCGGGCAGTTCTGGCAGCGCTGCCGGATCAATCACCAGCGCCCACGCCCATCAGATCGAAAAATTCGTTTCAAAGGTACCGCTGACTGGCGCTGGCCTGCCGATCCAAGTCACCAGTATCAGCAGCGAAAATAACGGCGATGCACGTAAATTGCGTCTTGGGATTCAGGGGCTTGATGCCGCCGGGGTACAGGTCGAAGACATCCTGATTGAAAGCGACCTTCGCGCAGGCTACGGCCTGCCCAAGCCTGCTGGATCTTCCGATGATCAGGCCGACGATATCCGGTATTTCGACATCGCGGTCATGGGATTGGCACAGGACCAGTCGTTGATTGACCAACCGCTTACGGTCACGGTCATCGCTGGTCCGCTATCTGTTGAACAAGACCTTGTCGTTGGCGCAGCCAGTGACGGGGTTGCGCCCAAGGCCGCCCCGGCCAGCACCGGCGCAAGCGCTGGCAACAGCTTCTGGATGATCGGCTTGTTTGCCTTGCTTGGCGGGTTGATCCTGAACATCATGCCGTGCGTCCTGCCCGTCTTGTCAATCAAGGTGATGTCTGCACTCAAGGCAAACGCACAGGATACCAACCGTGTGCGCATCGGATTTCTGGCCAGTGCGGCCGGGATCATCACATCCTTCTGGGTGATTGCCGCGGTCCTGGTTGGCATCAAACTGGCCGGCGGCACAATCGGCTGGGGCATTCAGTTCCAGCAACCACTGTTTTTGACCGTCATGACGATCATTCTGGCCCTGTTCGCGCTTAATATGTGGGGCCTGTTTGAGATTTCCGGCCCAGATCAGCTTGGCAATGCCGCCAATGATGCGATCACACGCAGTGAAAGTCACGGCCGCCATATCAGCAGCAATTTCCTGACCGGCATGTTTGCAACCTTGCTGGCAACACCGTGTTCTGCGCCGTTTCTTGGCACCGCTGTTGGGTTTGCTCTGGCAGGCAGTGTCTTTGATATCTTCTGGATCTTCACGCTGCTTGGTATCGGATTGGCAATACCGTATTTCGCCATCGCCATTCAGCCACGCGTCGCCCGCATCCTTCCCAAACCGGGTCGCTGGATGAACGGTGTGAAATTCGTGCTGGGCCTTGCCTTGATCGGCACGGCGATCTGGCTACTCGGTGTGCTTTCGGTTCAGGTCGGATTGACCGGTGCAATTGCAGTCGGCCTTGGCCTGATTGCTGGTGGCGTCTTTATCTGGGCGCGCAAACGGACATCAAACCTGCGTCCGCGCCTTGCCTTTACCTCTTTGGCAGTTCTAGGTTTCCTGATTGCGTTGTTTGCGCCCGGATTTTCCAAACCGCCGTCATTGCCCGACACGTCATCTGGCAACGGCACCCTCACCTGGCAGCCCTTTGCGCCAGAGACCATCGATACGCTGGTTGCCGACGGCAAGACTGTCCTGGTTGATGTGACGGCAGAATGGTGTGTGTCCTGTCAGGTTAACAAGAAGCTTGTTCTGGAAAAAAGCAATGTCCGCACGGCACTGACACAGGACAATATTGTGCTGATGCAGGCTGACTGGACCCGCCCGGATCAACAGATTGCCGACTATCTGGCATCCTATGGCCGCTTTGGTATTCCGTTTAATGCCGTGTTTGGACCCGGTGCACCGGATGGCATCCTGCTTTCGGAGTTGCTTGGCGTGGACGAAGTTCTTGGTGCGCTTGATGATGCAAATGGTTCCGCCAGCCTTGCCAGTTCGGCAGAGTAATCACATCTGATTGAGGATGCGTATTCCAACCGTCCCGATTTGCATCCCCGCTTTTGCAGGAACAAGGGCGGGGATGCCAACGTTACAAGTTAACCAGATGAAACCTGTTAAAAACTCTGCGTGAAAGCATTGAATGCCAAACAGATATGGTGTTTGATTCCGGCATGCGATCCAGCGCGCAGTCAACGGGATTGCGCCAAATAACGGAGATACCAATGACCATTAAAGTCGGTACTGAACTCCCGGAAGTCACCCTTTTCCGCGCAACCAGCGATGGCCCCGAAGCCATCAATTCCAAGGAATTCTTCGCAGGACGCAAGGTTGTCCTGTTTGCGGTGCCGGGTGCCTTTACCCCGACATGCTCGGCAAAACATCTGCCGGGTTTTGTTGCCAAAGCCGATCAGATCAAAGCCAAAGGTGTCGACGAAATCGCCTGCCTGGCATCCAATGATGCTTTTGTTCTGCATGCGTGGGCAGATGCCGAAAATGCAGAAAACATCACCATGCTGTCAGACGGTGACCTTGCATTTGTCGATGCGACGGGTCTTGAACTTGATTTGACCGGACGTGGCCTTGGCAAACGTGCCAACCGCTTTGCCATGATCGTGGAAGACGGCAAGGTCACCGAGCTTGCCGTCGAAGAACCCGGCGCCTTTGAAGTATCAAGTGCCGAAGCGGTTCTGGAAAAACTCTAGGCCCGCGATAAATTACACGCACAAGCGCTTAAAGCTCCGCAGACTGATGCGGAGCTTTTTGCTTTGCAGATACATCTTAGCGCACAGGATCAGCGCGGCAGCAAAACCGGTATCGGGTCTTCCTTGCTGTCGTAGTCGCATTCAAAGGTCGGGTTGGTGTGTTTGGCAATGAAATGCACAACACCTTCCCGGAAGCTGCCCTTGATCGGCGACCAGCTCATATAGACCCCGCCGCGGGTATCATATTCGCGAATATCGGGATCGCGCATCAGTTCAGAAAAACTGTGTCCAAGATCCTCTGTCGCACCTGCTACAAGCCACGACGGCTTCAAGCCGCCATGCCACAGCAAATAGACGCCACCGACATTATTCAGACCAAGTTCAGAAATGTCATCGATCATGAAAAGACGGTAGTAATCCCCACGCGGGCTCTTTCGCCATTTGATATCTTGCGCCTTAGGCTGGCGAATAGCACCGAGAGACCAAAATCCCATAGTAACCTCCAAGCACGCCAAAACACGTGCAACCGAATGTCACACGCATCCCAACATAGCTTCTTATTCTTATAGGTAAGAACTTACCTTAGCATATGTAAACTTTTGGTTGACGAAAGACAGCGCACAAAACGCTATCATTTCGCCTAGCGAGTTCAACTGTGTAACGCTACTACCTAATTAACCCGACAAAACCAAGCATTTTTCGAGTTATTCGAATAACTTATCGATGTCGTCCTGGCTGATACCCTCGCCATCAAGCTGCGGACCATTCAAAAGGTCTGAATCTTCGGGCCGCGCTTCTTCTTCAACTTCAGGGACCGGCAGTTCGGCGAAGGCGTCTTCACCCCAGATCGAGATCATGTTGTGGACGCGCTCTTCAACGAATTCAAGGGTACTAACCACCTTGTTGATGCGCTGGCCGGTAATGTCCTGGAAGTTACAGGCTTCAAAAACCTTGGTCACGATGAAGGCAATCTGCTCGACGTGATCAGCAACAAAATCGCTGGGCGCCGAGTTCTTGAGCGCCATGGTCAGATCGTCGATCTGCTCGGCCGATTCAAGAATGGTGTGGGTCGCCATTTCAGTGTCTTTGACGATCGCATCAAGTTCCGAAGCAGCACTGACAAGACGGTCGTCCTGCGCCTTGGGATGGCGCAATGATGCAATCTGCACCTTGGCCTTGTGAATGTGCTCGTTCATTTCTTCGATCTGGGTGCGGATCAGTTCCAGATCGTCGCGATCAGGCTCTGCTGCCCCCGGTCGGTTGGAGTGGGTCGGATTGCTTGTAACCGGCTCAGGTAATTCGTCCATCGGTGCGTCGTTCGACGCAACGGGTGCTCCAACATCGCTTGGCGCCACCCCACCGGACGCCACGGCCTGACGGAGTTGCGAAACTTCACTGCGCAACGCGCGGATTTCATCAAGAACCGCCTGGGAAATTCCGGAGTTATCCGGAACACTCGCCGCCGACGGCAAAGAAGCCGGCATCGGTTCGCCTGCCCCCATCCCGCTTTCCAGCGTCGGATCGAAGAAGGAATCCGACCAGTCTTCAACAACACCACCTGTCCGTTCTTTAAGACGACGTTCGGCAGTGAATACTTTTTGCACGCGACGAGACATGACTTGTTCCAAACCTCCGGAACGGACGGTAGTCCGATCACTAAATCCCCAAAACGCGTCTTTGATGACGTCGTTCATTACAATTCTGACAAGTATAAGGGTGCAGATTGCGACAAGTCCAATGGGTTTCAAGTACAAGTCTTTGAAAAAGAACACCCCGGTCAGATGACCGGGGTGCCCTAAACAGTCAGGTTGCTTGGGTTATCAAGCTGTTTCAGGTTTCCAGCGCAAAACCGGCTTGCGCGCAGCCGCAGTTTCATCAAGGCGTCTGCGCGGTGTCAGGTACGGTGCATTCTTGAAGAATTCGGCATCGCCCGACTCGGCCTTGGCCACAAGGGACAGAATCGCATCACAGAATTGATCGATCGATTCCTTGGTTTCGGTCTCGGTCGGCTCGATCAGCAATGCCCCATGGACCACCAGCGGGAAATACATCGTCATCGGGTGGAACCCTTCGTCGATGATTGCCTTTGCCAGATCAAGGGTCGAAACTCCGGTATCCTTCAGGAAGCTGTCATCAAACAACGCTTCATGCATGCAGTATCCCGGGAAGGCGACACTGAGCTTGTCTTTCAGACGCGCCAGCAGATAGTTGGCATTCAGCACCGCATCACCGGACGCCTGACGCAGACCATCCGCACCGTGGCTTTTCATATAGGTCAGCGCACGAATAAACATGCCCATCTGACCATGGAAGCCCTTCAGACGGCCAAACGGCTGCATGCCGTCTTCTTCGTCTGCGGTTTCAACCAGATGGAAGCCATCGCCTTTTTTGACGACATACGGGATCGGGGCAAACGGTGCCAGTGCCTCGGAAAAGACGACAGGCCCGGAACCCGGCCCACCACCGCCATGCGGGGTCGAGAAGGTCTTGTGCAGGTTGATATGCATCGCATCAATGCCAAGGTCTGCCGGACGCACCCGACCGACAATGGCGTTGAAGTTCGCACCATCGCAATAGAAATAGCCACCCGCTTCATGCACCAGATCGGCAATCTTGCGCACGTCACGTTCAAACAGGCCACAGGTGTTCGGGTTGGTCAGCATGATACCCGCCACATCGTCGCCAAGCTTGGCTTCGAACGCGGCCAGGTCAACACGGCCATCCTCGGTCGCCGGGATTGAATCAACCGTGAAGCCACAGGCTGCTGCCGTCGCCGGGTTGGTCCCGTGTGCGGATTCCGGCACCAGAACACGACGGCGGTTTTCACCGCGCGCGTCAAGGGCCGCACGAATGGCCATCATGCCGCAAAGCTCGCCCTGCGCACCCGCTGCCGGGGACATGGAAACGGCCGGCATGCCGGTCAGAACCAGAAGCCAATGGGCACACTGATCAATCAGTTCCAGCGCGCCCTGTACGGTGCTTTCGGGCTGCATCGGATGCAGATCGGCAAGACCGGGCAAACGCGCGACCTTTTCATTCAGGCGCGGGTTATGCTTCATCGTGCACGAACCAAGCGGGAAGAAACCGGCATCAATGCCATAGTTCTTCTGCGACAGGCGCGTGAAGTGACGCACGACCTGCGGTTCGGACAGGCCGGGAAGACCAACTTCGCTATCACGATCAAGTCCGCCGAGACGGGATTTCGTGCCCTTCGGTTCGGGCAAATCAACGCCGGTTCGGCCGGGCTGACCCTGTTCAAAGATCAGTTGTTCTTCAATAACAAGGCCGCGGTTGCCGGTATGGGTTGTGAAATTCATGCCAGCGCCTCCTTCAATGCGTCCGCAAGGGCCGCGATATCCTCGTCCGTGTTGGTTTCGGTTACCGCAACCAACAGGTAGTTATCCAGATCCGAACGGTTCGGATACAGGCGCGACAACGGCACACCGGCAAGAACCCCCTTGGCCACCAGTGTCTCGACCACGTCGGCGGCCGGCTTGGTCAGCTTGACGGTGAATTCGTTAAAGAAGCTGTCATTGACCACCGATGCCCCGTCAACGGCATCAATCGCATCTGCCGCCTTGCAGGCATTTTCATGGTTCAATGTCGCCAGACGGCGATAACCGTCTTCCCCCAGCAAGCTCATATGCACCGTAAAGGCCAACGAACACAGACCAGAGTTGGTGCAGATGTTCGAGGTCGCCTTTTCGCGACGGATATGCTGTTCGCGGGTCGACAGCGTCAGAACAAAACCACGCTTGCCATCCTGATCAACCGTTTCACCACACAGGCGGCCCGGCATCTGACGCACGAGCTTTTGCGTGGTGGCAAACAGACCGACATACGGCCCACCATAGTTCAGCGCATTACCGATCGACTGGCCTTCGCCGCAAACGATGTCTGCGCCAAAGCTTCCCGGCGATTTCACCGCACCAAAGGCAACCGCCTCGGTAAAGACCACGACCAGAAGCGCACCCTTGGCATGGCAAAGATCAGCCAACTGGGTGTGATCCTGAATGCGGCCAAACACATCGGGATACTGCACAACCACACAAGCGGTCTGGTCATCAATCAGATCATTGAGTTCCTCGGCAGTTGCCTGATGTTCCGGATGCCCGTCGCGCCCGGCGACTTCGGTGTCGCTATACTGGCAATAGGTTTCGGTCACTTCGCGGTAATGCGGGTGCAGACCACCCGAAAGCACCGCCTTCTTGCGACGGGTCGCACGGCAGGCCATCAGAACCGCTTCGGCGCAGGATGTCGCACCATCCCACATCGAGGCATTGGCAACATCCATCCCGGTGATCGAGGCAACCTGGGTCTGGAATTCAAACAGGTATTGCAGTGTCCCTTGCGCGATTTCCGGCTGATACGGGGTATAGGCGGTCAGGAATTCACCGCGCTGGATCACGTAATCAACCGTCGCCGGAACATGGTGGCGATAGGCACCCGCGCCAAGGAAGCTGGGCACGCTCGAGGCACCCATATTTTTCCCGGCAAGGGCCAGCATATCGCGTTCGACCTGCATTTCGCCAAGGTGGGACGGCAAATCAACAGGTGCATCAAGTAACGCACCTTCCGGAACGTCACCGTAAAGTTCATCAACAGATGATGCCCCGATGGTATCGAGCATCGCAGCACGATCAGCGCGTGTCAGTGGGAGATAGCGCATGCTTAAAGGCCTTCGACGAATTCTTTGTAAGCTGCTTCATCCATCAGCTCATCAAGCTGGGATTCATCAGCAAGGGACATTTTAAAGAACCAACCTTCGGCTTCCGGCGCTTCGTTCACCAGTGCGGGGTTGGCATCAAGTTCTTCGTTGATTTCGACGATCTCGCCATCAAGCGGGGCATAGACGTCGCTTGCCGCCTTGACCGATTCAACAACCGCTGCGTCGCCATCCTTGGTCAGCTTTTTGCCAACTTCGGGCAGCTCGACATAGACGATATCGCCCAGCGACTGCTGCGCGTAATCGGTAATGCCGACGGTCGCCACACCATCTTCGAACTCGATCCACTCATGTTCCTGCGAAAATTTCTTCGTCATTTCCCTTTGTCCCTCTTGATCAATTCAATGCCAATGCGGCGTTGGCCGCTCTCTCAAAAATTTCTGGTACTCAACCGCGGAAGTAGCGATGCGGTGCAAACGGAAGATCAACCACTTCGGCCGGGCGCGCCTTGCCACGCACCATCAGGTCGATCTTCGTCCCCGGTTCGGAAAACTCTATGGCAACATACCCCATTGCAATCGGGCCATCGACGGTCGGGCCAAATCCGCCCGAAGTGATCTCGCCGATTTCTTCGCCATCGGAATTAAGGATCTGGGTATGTTCGCGCGCTGGTGCCTTGCCTTCGGGCTTGATGCCGACACGCTTGCGGTCCGCGCCGTTTTCAAGCTGATCAAGGATCACATCCGCACCCTTGAACCCGCCTTCTGCGCGGCGGCGTTTGTTGATGATCCAGTTCAGATCCCCTTCAACCGGGGTCGTGGTGGTATCAATGTCATTGCCATACAGGCACAGGCCCGCTTCCAGACGCAGCGAATCACGCGCGCCCAGTCCAATCGCCTCAACCTCTTCTTCGGCCAGCAATTTACGTGCAAGTGCCTCTGCATCCGCATTCGGCACCGAAATCTCAAAGCCGTCTTCACCAGTGTAACCCGAACGGGTGACAAAGCACGGACTGCCAGCGATTTCGATTTCGGCAAAGCTCATGAATTTCAGATCGGCAACGGCTGGCGCAAAGCGTGCCAGCACCTTGGGCGCATCCGGGCCCTGCAACGCCAGAAGCGCGCGATCATCAATTTCTTCAAGGGAGACGCCATCACCCAGATTGGCGCGCATGTGAACGATATCGTCATCCTTGCACGCCGCGTTGATCACCAGAAACAGGCTGTCTCCGGCGTTGGTGATCATCAGATCGTCAAGGATCGTGCCATCATCCTGGGTAAACGCGGAGTAGCGGGTGCGACCGGGTTTAAGGATGGCGATATCACCGGGCACAAGTTTTTCAAGCTCTGCCACACGGTTTTCGCCGGTCAGGCGCACCTGCCCCATATGAGAGACATCAAAAAGGCCGGCTTTGGCGCGGGTATGAAGATGTTCGCCTTTTACGCCAAGCGGGTACTGCACTGGCATGGCATAGCCAGCAAACGGCACCATTTTGGCACCGAGTTCCACATGCAGGTCATAAAGGGCTGTTTGAAGCAGTTCGGTCTGTTGATCCACTCTTCCTTCTCCGGGACAATCGTTGCGAAACATAGCCGACCACTGGCCAACCACATTCCCCCTCTGTCTCGGAGCCTGAAAGAATCACAGCCAATGGTCGAAACTGGTCTGCTTACATCTTCGGCGAGGTACACTTGATCAGGCTGATCACAGCACCTGCTTTCCAGAGTCCCATCTCCGCGCGGTCCTGTTGCCTGAGAGTTTCCGGGGTGGTTGCTCCTTCGGCGTCCGCTCATCCATAAGGACTGCGGCCTCTCCCACGGGGATCATTTGGGTATGTTTTTGTTTATACGGGTTTCCGCGCAAAGCGACCAGCCCCTATTTTGCAAAAGGCGGCTGACAACCGGCACGAAACGCCAGAAACCGTTAATAAATCAATCGGTTCCGAAGCGACGATTATATTCCAGTTGCTCGGCATTCAGCTGAAAACCAAGATAGATTTCATAATCCGGCCCGGTCCAGACATCATTCAGCGGCACCGACAGCGTGACCTGTTCATCGCGGATCCGAGCCATGTTCAGATTGTCGGCAAACGGCATATTCACGTCGAATACGGACTTCTGGATGAAGTTGCCCGCAGGGTCACGAAGGGCGACGAAATACTGGAACTGCACGGTGCGATTTTGTGCCGCCGGTCCAAGCTCGGCCGTGATGATCGGACTGATGATGACATCAAGTTCCTTGTCATCCAGATCATAGCCGCAGTCACCAACGTAGCCTGTGAATTCGGCTTCGACGATCACATCGGTCAGGTCGCGGCCACCGCCGCTGAACTCGACAAGTTTTGCCGTATCCTTTGGCAGATAGGCCGCCGGGCAAACCGGCACGGGCTGTTCTTCGAACGGGTTTCCGCCGCCGCACGCACTTAGCAATCCGCCAAGCGATACCATACCCAATGCATAAACGCGCCGAAGTCCGTTACCGATTGTCATCCAAGCCTCTATCAAACCAAATGTTTTCAGGCCTGTGTCTTTCGCAAGTGGCCCGTGCGCAGTCTATTCCGTCACGGTTGTCGGCACAACCCGCTTGAAGGATCTGCCCGTCTGGAAAAGGTCAAATTTCCTGCCAAGGCACACAACCCAATTGCCGCAGAGTCATTGCACCACATGATCAAGCGGGTTATGTAACGTGAATGTTTGAAAAATGCGTCGGCAACGCCCGTACGCAATTGGGAAAGCCGGACCTGTATCATGTCTGACAAAGCCAGCCTTCAGATCGTACTTGCCAACCCGCGCGGCTTCTGCGCCGGGGTTGATCGCGCCATCGAAATCGTCGAAAAGGCGCTCGAAAAATACGGCGCACCGGTCTATGTCCGCCACGAAATCGTGCATAACAAATTTGTCGTCAATCGCCTGCGCGACATGGGCGCGGTTTTTGTCGATGAACTTGATGCCGTTCCTGATGGCGTGCCTGTGATCTTCTCGGCCCACGGCGTACCAAAATCCGTGCCCGAGGCCGCAGAAACCCGCAAGCTTGAATATCTTGATGCGACCTGCCCGCTGGTTTCAAAAGTCCATCGCGGGGCCGAACGCCATCACGCCGATGGCAAACACATTCTTCTGATCGGCCATGCGGGCCATCCGGAAGTTGTCGGCACCATGGGCCAGTTGCCACCGGGCAGCATGACCTTGATCGAAACCGAAGAAGACGCAGAAACCATCGAGATTACAGATCCGGAAAATCTGGCCTTTGTCACCCAGACAACGCTGTCGCTTGATGACACCGCCAAGATCATCGAAATTCTGCAGCGGCGCTTCCCGTCGATCTCGGTGCCAAAGAAAGAAGACATCTGCTACGCCACGACCAACCGTCAGCATGCCGTCAAACTGATTGCAGAAAAGACTGACGCCATTCTGGTTCTTGGCGCGCCGAACTCTTCGAACTCCAACCGCCTGGTCGAAGTCGCCAAGCGTGAAGGCTGCATGCGTTCTGTTCTGGTCGAACGCGCGAAAGATATTGACTGGTCCAAGCTTGAAGGCATCAAAAGCCTTGGCATCACCGCAGGTGCCTCTGCGCCGGAAATCCTGGTCGAAGAAGTGATTGATGCCTGCCGCGAACGTTATGACGTGACGGTCGAAACCATCACGCTGACCAACGAAAACGTAACCTTTAAACTGCCGCGCCAGCTTGCCAGCTAATTCTGCGGACATGCTTACTCTCAGATCAGGACGACAATAAAGCCCATGGCCGTCTATACCGATGTTTCAGACGAAGATATCGCCCGTTTTGTTGCCGAATACGATATCGGTGAAGTGGTCTCTTTCAAGGGCATTGCCGAAGGTGTCGAAAACACCAATTTCCTGCTCCAGACCAGCATCGCGCCCTTTATCCTGACCCTGTATGAAAAGCGGGTAAATCCTGACGACCTGCCTTTTTACCTTGGCCTGATGGATCATTTGTCAGGCAAGGGACTGAACTGTCCGACCCCGATCCATGGCAAGGATGGCGCTGCCTTGCGCACACTCTGTGATCGCCCGGCTGCCATTACATCGTTCCTGCGCGGCATGTCACCGCGCCGTATCCAGCCCCATCATTGTGCCGGTGTTGGCGCGGCTCTGGCACAGCTTCACAGTGCCGGCCTCGATTTTGAGATGCACCTGCCCAATGCGCTGAGTGTTGCGGGATGGCGTTCACTGTTTGAAAGCTGTCAGGAACACGCCAATGACGAAGTGCCCGGTCTTGGCGACATGATCGGTGAGGAGCTTGATTATCTCGAAGCCAACTGGCCGCACGAACTGCCCAAGGGCGTCATTCACGCCGATCTGTTTCCCGACAATGTTTTCTTCTTCCCGGGCAAGGAAGAAGTCTCTGGCCTGATTGATTTCTATTTCGCGTGCAATGACCTGCTTTGCTATGACGTCGCGATCTGCATGAATGCGTGGTGCTTTGAGCCTGACAACAGCTTCAATGTCACCAAGGCCAAAAACCTTCTGTCGCATTACAGCAAAGTCCGTCCGATCTCGGACGCTGAAAAGGCCGCCCTGCCGATCCTGGCACGCGGTGCCAGCCTGCGGTTTCTTTTGACCCGCCTGTATGATTGGGTAAATACGCCCAAGGATGCGCTGGTAACGCCAAAGAACCCGCGCGAATATATCAACAAACTGCGCTTCCATCAGCGCGTGGATAATGCATCGGCCTATGGCCTGGACTAAGCCCACAGCATCGCCGGGGAATAAAAACATGACTTCAACTGACGGCGACAATCGCGTCGAGATTTACACAGACGGCGCGTGCAGCGGCAATCCCGGCCCCGGTGGCTGGGGCGCTATTTTGCGCTTCAAGGGTGTCGAAAAGGAAATGTCGGGTGGCGACCCCGAAACCACAAACAACCGCATGGAAATGATGGCTGCGATCAGCGCACTTGAGGCCCTGAAACGGCCCTGTGTGATCGATATTTATACCGACAGCAGCTACGTCCGCGATGGCATTACCAAGTGGATTTTCGGCTGGCAAAAGCGCGGATGGAAAACGGCGGATAAAAAGCCGGTCAAGAACGTCGAGCTGTGGCAACGCTTGCTAAAAGCCCTTGAACCACATCAAGTCGAATGGCACTGGGTCAAAGGCCATGCAGGGCATCCGGAAAATGAAAGATGTGATGAGCTTGCACGCCAAGCCGTACCAAGGTAACGAATTTTTCGCAGATCGCACAAAAGCTGCTTGAAGCGAAAGGGTTTCGCACCAAAATAGATAGGCTTGTCGGCCTTGGTCGGATATTAGATTGATTAAACGAAATCGACCTTGCGTTTTCATCAAGTTGCGGTTTGACTTGAGACTAATTCAGGGGGGAGTTGGCACCCATACAAACGTCGAGTACAGTATATTCGACTAATCCAAAGTAGGTGCCGAGGAGAGAACGCTTGTCGCGCGGATCGTACGGGTTTTTACAACGAAAGTCTTTGAGCAGTCGGCTGCTGTTTATTGCATTGCCGCTTGTTTCACTGTTCTCGCTCGCACTTTTCGTTGTGTTTGGCTATGTCAGCTACAAGGTGCTGCGCGATGATCTGAACGGCAAGGTCGAACAGACCGCCGACATTAATGCACGCGTTCTGGCCACACCTTTCTGGTATCTTGACGTCGATAATATCGAATCAGCCCTTAACGCGATGGCGCGCGACCGCGATATTGTTGCTGTGCAGGCGCTGGGTGCCGATGGCACTGAATTTGCCCATACCGGCGTTTCCCAATCCGAACTGACCGACACGCTCCGCCTGTCGCGCCGGGTCTATTTCGAACGCAACAATGTCCGCCATGACGTTGGCGAACTGGTTATCTTCTTCACCGATGACCGCGTGCAGGACTTGCTGTTCCGCCGCATTGCCATCGACATGATCCTGTTCGGGCTGTTGATTTCGGTCGTGGCGGCCAGCCTTCTGATCGCCAACAAACGCTCGATCAAGGAACCGCTCAATCGTCTGCTGCATTCCATCCGAATGACCAAGCACGGCCGACTGCGCCGTCCGGTGGAATGGAACAGCTCGGACGAACTCGGCCTGCTGATCCGCGAGTATAACGAAATGGTCGCCCTTCAGGGGCAGGCACAGGAAGAAGCCCAGCGTAAGCAGGCCCTGCTTGAAGCCACCCTGCATAATATTGGTCAGGGCATTTGTCTGTTCGATCAGGACCTGAACCTGATGGTCTGGAACGAACGCTATATCGAACTGCTGAACCTGCCGCGTGATCTGGTCAAGGAAGGCACCCCGCTTTCCGATATCCTGCGCTATAATGGTGAACGCGGCGAATATGGCGATGTCAGCATTCAGGCGCTGATTTCCGACCGCGTTGCGATTGCACGGCGTCGTGAACCCTATCGCATGGAACGGACCCGGCCGAATGGCCGCGTTATTCAGGTTGATCACAACCCGATGCCGGGCGGCGGTTACGTTGCAACCTATACCGACATTACCGAACGTAAACAGACCGAAGCGCGCATGCGCCACCTTGCGGTCCATGATGTTCTGACCAGCCTGCCGAACCGCACCCTGTTCCTTGACCGCCTGCGTCAGGCATTGCTCTCCGCCCGTCGCTTCCAGCGCGGTGTTACGGTTCTGTTTGTCGACCTTGACCGGTTCAAGGACATTAACGATCACTTCGGCCATGACGTGGGCGATCTGATGATTCAGGAAATGGGTCAGCGCCTGTCGCGCATCATCCGCGATTCTGACACGGCCGCCCGTCTTGGCGGTGATGAATTCGCCATCATCCAGACCGATGTCCAGAACATCGAAGACACCATTGCCCTTGCCCAGCGCATCATTGACGAGCTGTCCCAGCCGTTTGATTGCCGCGGGATCCGCCTGCATTCAACGGCCAGTGTTGGTATAACGCTTTTTCCGGAAGACGGCGAAAACCCCGAACAGCTGGTCAAAAACGCCGATATGGCGATGTATGCTGCCAAGGCCGAAGGCCGCAACAATTACCGGTTCTTCCTGCCGTCGATGCACGAACGGGTCAAGGAACGCAAAACCATCGAGGAAGATCTGCGCAACGCGCTCGAACATGATCAACTCGAACTCTATTACCAGCCGAAAATCGACTGCCGAACAGAACGCGTCGTCGGCGCAGAGGCACTGGTACGCTGGCATCACCCGGAACGTGGCCTGATCCTGCCCGGCGAATTCATTTCCGTTGCCGAGGAATGCGGCCTGATCAACCGTCTGGGGGCGTGGGTTCTGGAAAAAGCCTGCCGGCAGACACGCATTTGGCGTGACACAACGCTTGCGGGTCTGCGTATTGCAGTCAACTTGTCGCCTGCGCAGTTCCAGGACGCCGAACTGGTCAACAGCGTCACCAAGATCGTCAAGGAAACCGCCCTGCCCGAGGGGACGCTGGAACTTGAAATCACCGAATCCATTCTGATGAACAACCCGGAGAAGGCGGTCTCGACACTTAAGGAACTCAAGGAACTCGGGGTCCTGATCGCGATTGACGATTTCGGTACGGGGTATTCATCACTGAACTATCTCAAACGCTTCCCGGTCACCTCGATCAAGATCGACCGTTCGTTTGTGAACGACATCCATGTCGATATGGATGACAAGGCAATCGTTGATGCGGTCATCGGCCTTGGCCACAGCCTGAACCTCGAAGTGGTTGCCGAGGGCGTGGAAGAAGTCGAACAGCTTGTCTATTTGCAGGAAAAGGGCTGTGACTTCATTCAGGGCTTCCTGTTTGCAAAGCCACTTCCGGCAGGCACATTTGAAAGCTGGGTCTGTGAACGTCATGGCATTGAACTGGAAAGCGTTTCCGCAAAGTCATAACGCTGTCGCGAAGGTATCCAGATCATGAAAAACGCCACGGATCAAGGCCCGTGGCGTTTTGCTTTTGTCGGTAGTCCGGCACAAGGTCAGGCGTTTACACCACTATCAACCGTGAATTCCGCACCGGTCACCACGCGGGCTTCCGGCCCCGCAAGCCACGCAACAAGCCCGGCAGTATCGTCGGGCTGGCTATAGCTCGGTATTGCCATCAACCCCCGCTGCGCGTCGGACATCTGGCCATCTGCAGGATTCATATCCGTGTTGGTTGGCCCCGGGTGAATGATGTTCGCAGTGATTGACCGCGCTCCCAAATCCCGCGCCAGGCCACGGGTTAATCCGATCAAGGCTGACTTTGACATGGAATACAGGCTGAAACCCGGCCAGGGCACATGTTTGGCAAGGTTGCTGCCGACCGTGATAATGCGTCCGTCATCTGACATGTGCAAAAGGGCTGCCTTAACAGCCACAAACACCCCACGCACATTGACGTCCATTGTCCGGTCAAATTGATCCAGCGACAGATCGGCAATCGGCGCAACATCAAACACACCGGCATTATTGACGAGGATATCAAGCCTGCCAAAAGCACGGGCAGCTTCATCAATGGCCGCTGAAATCGCCGCTTCATCCTGATTATCCGCCTGAAGGGCGATGGCCCGCCCGCCATTGGCCTCAATCCCGGTGACGACCTCGTCGGCCTTGTCCGCGGCGTTGGCATAGGTAATGGCAACTTGCGCGCCTTCTGCCGCAAGGCGCTTGGCGATTGCGGCACCGATGCCACGGCTCCCGCCTGTTACGAAGGCGACCTTTCCTGAAAGGTTCTGCATTGGAAAATCCTTTATGTAATGATCACTACATAATTCGTGACAGGCTTGAATTTTTTCGTCAACTAATTTATTTAGTGATCATTACATAAAAGGACAGGCGCATCATGGCAGCACGTGGAAGACCCAGACAATTTGACCGGATCGACGCACTGGACAAGGCACTGGCCCTGTTTTGGGAACGGGGATATGAAAACACGTCCATGTCAGATCTGAGCAATGCCATGGAGCTGCGGCCGCCAAGCATCTATGCCGCCTTTGGCAGCAAGGAAGCGCTGTTCGAAGAAGTCGTCAAACGTTATAGCGAAGTGTATGGCGGGGCGATTTGGGGCGATCTTGAACGGTTCAAACACCCGCGCGATGCAACGCGCCACATCCTGATTGCGACAGTGAATGCGTTTTGTGATGAAAGCACACCAAAAGGATGCCTGATTGTCCTGGCCGCACCACAAACAGAATCATCACAGTCAAACGTCACACAAACATTGTGCACACACCGCCAGAAAAATGTCGAAACCCTGAAACACCTGTATGAAGAAGGCTTGCGTCGCGGCCATATCCCGCGCGGTGCAAATATCAACGTCATGGCAAACTATTACGCCACCGTTCAGCACGGGATGTCGATTCAGGCGCGGGACGGCATGAACCGCGCCGCCCTGACCGCTGTTGCCGAGGCGGCCATGGCCACATGGCCAACCCTTATCAAGACATCCTTGTCTTCGACCTAGGCCGAGACTTCAATCATCAATAGATAGACGTTTCGTCCCCCGCGCCATCTGGATGGATGCCCCCGCCAACCGGGTACGTTGATGACGTACGATCCACCAGATCGACGATCTCCGAGATCACCTTGGCCAGCTGATAGTCCTTTGGCGTATAGACCGCCGAAACGCCCATCTGGCGCAGCACCAGCATGTCCGATTCCGGGATGATCCCGCCAACGACGACCGGGATGTGACCGGCCCCTTTGGCACGCAGGCCATTGACCACTTCACGCACCAGCGGCACGTGCGAGCCAGACAGAATCGAAAGCCCGATCACATGCGCACCATCTTCGATGGCGTTGCGCACAAGTTCCTCTGGCGTCCAGCGGATGCCCTCATACAGCACTTCAATCCCAGCATCCCCGGCCTTCACGGCAATCTGCTCTGCCCCGTTGGAATGGCCATCCAGTCCCGGTTTGCCCACCAGCATCTTCATGCGTTCACCCAGCTTGTCGGAAACCTGATCCACGCGCTTGCGCAAATCCTGAAGGTTTTCCGCATCCCCGGTCACGATCATCGACGTGATTCCGGTTGGGGCACGATATTCACCAAACACGTCACGCAGTGTTTCCGACCACTCACCGGTGGTCACACCTGCATGGGCGCAGGCGATCGAACACTCCATGATATTACGCTCTTCACTTGCCGCAGACTTCAGATCTGCCAATGCGCTCTCGACTGTTTTCTGATCGCGATCAGAACGCCAGGCTTTCAGCTTTTCGATCTGTTCCTGTTCGGCCATGTCATCGACGGTCAGGATCGATTTTTCACCCGATGTCAGCGGCGATGGTTCGGTTTCGGTAAAGGCATTTACACCGATCACCTTTGTCAGACCGCTTTCAATATCGGCCAGACGCAGCGCGTTGGAGCGCACCAGTTCCTGTTTCATATAGCCGCGATCCACCGCAGCAATCGCCCCGCCCATCTCATCAATCTTTGCAAGCTCTGCCCGCGCGCCTTCCTTAAGCGCGCCGACCTTGCGTTCAATCGCCGGGTTGCCGTCAAACAGGTCTTCATATTCCAGAAGATCAGTTTCATAGGCCATGATCTGTTGCAGACGCAGCGACCATTGCTGATCCCACGGGCGGGGCAGACCAAGCGCCTCGTTCCAGGCGGGCAACTGCACGGCGCGCGCCCGCGCATTTTTTGACAAAACAACCGCCAGCATCTCGATCAGGATTCGATAGACGTTGTTTTCGGGCTGCTGTTCGGTCAGGCCCAATGAGTTGACCTGCACGCCATAGCGGAACCGGCGGTATTTGGCGTCTTCGATGCCGTAACGATCGCGGGTGATTTCATCCCAAAGCTCGCAGAATGCCCGCATCTTGCAGATTTCGGTAACAAAGCGAATCCCGGCATTCACAAAGAACGAAATGCGCCCGACCACTTTGGCGAAATCTTCTTCGGGTACCTGTCCCGAATCGCGCACCGCATCAAGAACCGCAATTGCCGTTGCCAGCGCATAGGCCAGTTCCTGTTCGGCCGTCGCCCCGGCTTCCTGCAGATGATAGGAACACACATTCATCGGGTTCCATTTGGGAACCTCGCGATAGGTAAAGGCTGCCACATCTGTAATCAGCTTAAGGCTGGGTGCAGGCGGAAAGATATAGGTCCCGCGCGACAGATATTCCTTGATGATGTCGTTCTGGGTTGTGCCCTGCAGGCTTGCACGCGCCGTGCCCTGCTTTTCGGCCACCGCAATATAAAGCGACAAAAGCCACGCCGCCGGCGCATTGATCGTCATGGACGTGTTCATCTGATCAAGCGGAATGCCGTCAAACAAGGTCATCATGTCGCCGAGATGTGACACCGGCACACCGACCTTGCCGACCTCGCCGCGCGCAAGCACATGATCCGAATCATACCCGGTCTGGGTTGGCAGATCGAAGGCCACAGAAAGGCCGGTCTGCCCCTTTGCCAGATTTTGACGATACAGCGCATTCGACGCCTGGGCTGAACTGTGCCCGGCATAGGTCCGGATCAGCCACGGGCGATCGCGTTCAGACTTTGCTGCATTGCGCTTGTTTTCCATCGACATCGCGACCTCTTGTATTTTTATTACCGTGTTTATTTACGATAATTACGCCTAAACGTTATTAAATTATCCACTAGACATTAGATTGGTAATTATATAACAATTTGTGCAACGCGATAAAAGCGAAAACACATATCTCCTTGGTTTCAACTGCAAGAAACCCGCAGAAAACCGGGAGATGACCAGGGAAATAAAACAAATTCCGTGGCTTGGAGGATTCGTCGACCGCAACGCAGCATAGGTAATTTTGTTACCCTGCATATCGGATCGACCCCGAACAAGGAGTGAAGGCCATGAATACCACTGCTGAAGTGCTGCCTTTCCGTGGCGGTCAGGAAGAGAAAGATCTCTATGAAATCGGCGAAATTCCGCCGTTGGGCCATGTGCCGAAAAACATGTATGCGTGGGCGATTCGCGAAGAACGCCACGGTGAACCCGACACCGCGATGCAGTGCGAAGTGCTGCCAGTCACCCAGCCTGACAGTCACGAGGTGCTTGTTCTCGTGATGGCAGCTGGCGTGAACTATAACGGGATCTGGGCATCGCTCGGCAAGCCGATCTCGGTCTTTAACTCGCACGACTGCCCGTTCCACATTGCCGGATCGGATGCATCGGGCATCGTCTGGGCAGTTGGGTCGAAAGTCACCCGCTGGAAAGTCGGTGACGAAGTTGTCATTCACTGCAACCAGGATGATGGCGACGACGAAGAATGTAATGGTGGTGATCCGATGCTGTCCCCAACACAGCGAATCTGGGGTTACGAAACCCCGGATGGATCGTTCGCACAATTTACCTGCGTACAGGCACAACAGTTGATGCCGCGCCCCAAACATCTGACCTGGGAAGAAAGTGCGTGTTACACGCTGACCCTTGCCACCGCCTATCGCATGCTGTTTGGCCATCGCCCGCATATCCTGCGTCCGGGCCACAATGTTCTGGTCTGGGGGGCTTCGGGTGGTCTTGGCTCCATGGCGATCCAGCTGATCACCACCGCCGGGGCCAATGCGATTGGCGTCATATCCGATGAAAGCAAGCGCGATTTTGTGCTGGGACTTGGTGCCAAGGCCGTAATCAACCGCAAGGATTTCAATTGCTGGGGTCAGCTTCCGACCGTTAACGGTCCGGAATTTGGCGACTACATGAAAGAAGTCCGCAAATTCGGCAAGGCGATCTGGGATATCACCGGCAAAGGCAACGATGTTGATATCGTCTTTGAGCACCCCGGCGAACAGACCTTCCCGGTATCATGTAATGTCGTAAAGCGTGGTGGCATGGTCGTGTTCTGTGCTGGTACCACCGGCTTTAACCTGACGTTTGATGCGCGTTTCGTCTGGATGCGCCAGAAACGTATTCAGGGCAGCCACTTTGCCAACCTCAAACAGGCGGCACAGGCCAATACCCTGATGATTGAACGCCGCATTGATCCAAGCATGTCCGAAGTGTTTTCGTGGGAAGACATTCCGCGCGCCCACATGAAGATGATGCGCAACGAACACAAGCCCGGCAACATGGCCGTTCTGGTTCAGGCCAAACGCCCCGGCATGCGTACCCTTGAAGAAGCAGTCGAAGGTTAATCCCACTTGGGTGGCGGATTATTCTCCCAAGTCGTCCGTCACCCGGCCTTTGACTGATTGCTGGCACCCTGCGCGCGTTCTCGCCCGATTTGCGCCGGGGTGCCACCACCCTCTCAAATCATAACTGATCCGCGCAATCGCTCCACAGGATTGCCGAACCAAGGACCCGATCCGAGGACCCGAAAAATGACTGATAACGCCCTTTTGCCTGACCTCGAACGTTTGTGCGACGACGCGCTTTCTGCACTCAGCCCCGTTTATGACGCCGCCGAATATGCGCTGCGCACGGCTGTAACGGTCGATGGCCGGATCAATGCGGATGCCTTTGACGATCATCAGTTTGCCGCACACGGCTTTGCCTGGTTCACCACCTATGTCACAGCCCTTGGTCAGATGAAGGCATGGGCAAGCAGGCTTAAGGATCAGGACAAGTTCGGCACGCTCGAACACCTCATCCTGCAATCGGCGTTTGGTGAATATCTCGCCCAGATCATTGGCGGCATTCCCATGTCACAAGGCGAGATCATCCGTCTGTCGACCCTTGGCGTCGCAGACAACCTCATTGCATCGCTTGCGGCAAACCCGTCGGTGGCAACACTTGCCCAATACGGCAATTCGGATGCCGCACGCCGTGCGATTGCGACCGAGATCGAAGACAGCCTTGATACCGGTCGGTTTGGCGAAACCGGCCTTGAAGACGAAACCCTTGATATGGTCCGCGATCAGTTCCGCCGTTTTGTCGAGGAAAAGGTCTCTCCGCATGCCCATGGCTGGCATGAACGCGATGAACTGATCCCGATTGAGATCGTGACTGAAATGTCGGAACTCGGCGTCTTTGGCCTGACGATCCCAGAAGAGTTCGGCGGCCTTGGCATGGGCAAGACCGCCATGTGTGTCGTGACCGAAGAACTTTCGCGGGGCTATATTGGTGTCGGGTCACTTGGAACACGTTCCGAAATTGCTGCTGAACTGATCCGCCTTGGCGGCACGGAGGCGCAAAAGGAACATTACCTGCCCAAACTGGCATCGGGTGAAATTCTGCCAACGGCGGTCTTTACCGAGCCCAACAACGGATCGGATCTGGCACATCTGCGCACGCGTGCAGTGAAGGATGGCGATACCTATAAGGTCACCGGTAACAAGACCTGGATCACTCATGCCGCGCGGTCTGACCTGATGACGCTTCTGACCCGAACCAACCCGGATGAAGCCGGTTATCGCGGTCTTTCGATGCTGTTGGCCGAAAAGCCACGTGGCACGGATGACAACCCGTTTCCGGCAGATGGCATGTCAGGCGGCGAGATCGAGGTGCTTGGCTATCGCGGCATGAAGGAATACGAGCTTTCCTTTGACGGGTTTGAAGTCCCCACGGAAAACCTTTTGGGCGGCGAAGAAGGCCAGGGCTTCAAGCAACTGATGGCGACCTTTGAGTCGGCACGTATTCAAACGGCCGCCCGCGCGGTTGGCGTTGCCCAGAACGCGCTTGAAATCGGCATGCGCTATGCCAAGGATCGCATTCAGTTTTCCAAACCGCTTTATGCCTTCCCGCGGGTGTACGGAAAAGTTGCATGGATGGTTGTAGAAACCATGATTACACGTCAGCTCACCTACTTCTCTGCCTTTGAAAAAGATCAGGATATTCGCTGCGATATCGAGGCGGGCATGGCCAAACTTCTTGGCGCGCGTGTCGCGTGGTCAAATGCCGATAATGCCCTGCAAATTCATGGCGGCAACGGCTATGCGCTTGAATATCAGATCAGCCGCGTGCTGTGTGATGCCCGAATCCTCAACATTTTCGAAGGCGCTGCAGAGATTCAGGCACAGGTCGTCACGCGGGGCATTCTGGGCCGCTGAACCTGATAACATTCTGAATTACTGATGAAATTGACATTTGAACCGTGGCCCCTGTGAACAACGAGGGCGAACTCGGCCCGCCATCCGTGGCGGGCCTTTTTTCCCCATCAACCTAAAGTATGATATCTTCTAGACTTACCTAAGGTGCTACACTCTCCGAAAGCACATACAGATCGCGGAAAA
This sequence comes from Thalassospira sp. UBA848, assembly GCF_002295455.1. Taxonomy (NCBI): domain Bacteria; kingdom Pseudomonadati; phylum Pseudomonadota; class Alphaproteobacteria; order Rhodospirillales; family Thalassospiraceae; genus Thalassospira; species Thalassospira sp. UBA848. The sequence continues at coordinate 33,982 of NZ_DBGS01000047.1, forward strand.
TCTGTGAAAAGCGGGCTAAACCGCACGCATGGAATTAGGGAGTGAAACGTAAATGAATCACACTTCTGCAATGCCGGAAAATACAATCTACGCGCGTATTGGGGATGCAAAAGACCTTTTCGCGCAACACGGCGAACAGCTTGCAGAAAATCTGGTTTCGGAACTGCTGGGCTCCGGGCAAAACAGTGCCGCGCCAAGTGACCCGAAAAGCCACGTTGCAGGTGTCGCCGCCCGCTTCTCGGCAATGATTAATGCAAGCAGCCCCGCCGCGTTTAATGACTGCCTTAACGATCACGTTCTGGCCAATGCCGTCACCGGACTGAGCACAGATCAGCTTGTCCTGGCCTATCACAAGGTCGCGACGAATTGCGCAACACTGGCGGCACGTTCCAAAGGCGGCGCATCAATTGCGGACGCGGCACGATGCCTTTTGATGTCGGATATGGGAAGCCTGATTTCCGCACGTCAGAATGTGCTTTCCGAACATCGATCCGCCTCCGAAATCCAGTCGATGTCTGAGATCATCGAACGTGAAACGGACAACATCATCTCGGAGGTCGGTTTTCAGGCCGGGCGCACCAATGATGTTGCGCAGGCAATGGAAGCTGACGCCAGCGAATTGTCACAACTGGTCGAACGCATCACCGCTACAACGGAAATCGCCAGCAGCAATGTCGCCACCGTGGCATCCGCTACAGAGGAACTGCAGGCATCCAGCCACGAAATTGCCGAACGTATTCACAAAACCAATGACATCGCCGGTCAGGCCGTAACCCGGGCGCAGGAAACATCGAACACGATGGGCAGCCTGTCGGAAACCGCCACCGAGATCGGCAAGGTCGTTGATATCGTCAAGCGCATTTCCGATCAGACAAAGATGCTCGCGCTGAACGCAACGATTGAAGCTGCAAGGGCGGGTGACGCCGGCAAGGGATTTGCTGTTGTCGCGAACGAGGTGAAAAACCTCGCCACTCAGACCGAGAAAGCCATCCTTGATATCAACGCCCAGATTACCGCCATTCAGGGCGCCACATCAGAGGCCGTGACAGCAATTGAGGGCATCGGCGGGGCTATTGACGAAGTCAGCCAGCTTTCAAGCGATATTTCGGCCTCTGTTGAACAACAAACCGCTGCCATTGCCGAAATTTCGACAAGCGCACAGGAAGTCTCCACCCATATGCAGGGCATTTCCAGTGACATCGAACTGGCCAGCCACAAATCGCATAACGCCAGCGAGACGGCCGAAAACCTGCGCATTCTGTCGTCAAATATCCGCAACGATATCAACGAGATGGAAACGCGCTTCCGTATGGTCCTGCGCAGTGCAGACAGCACAAATCGACGACACGAGGAACGCGTCCCCATTGCGGTCGACATCAATGTTGATTTCGGCAATGGCGATGTTCGCAAAGGTGTCACTGCGGACATGTCGCTTGCTGGTCTTCTTGCCCGTATCGATGCCAGCGAGAAAGATCGCAACAAGGTGATTTCCATCACCATGGAAGACGGCACACGCCTTAAGGGCATCGTCAAGGCCTACTCGACACTTGGCACCCACATCCAGTTTACCGAAGTTGACGACGCGGCAACGCAGGTCATCCTCGGACTGCTCAAGAAAACCAGCGAACATGACGAAAAGATCGCCGGTCTTGGCACCGAACTGGCGGCTGATCTGGGCAGGGTTCTTGAAAGCGGCCTGCGCAATCAGGAATTCAGTGAAGATGATCTGTTCAATACCCGGTATGAACCGATCCCCGACACCGATCCCAAGCAGTTCATGACGCCCTATATTCCGTTCACGGATCGCAACTTCACACCGCTGCAGGAAGCGATGCTTAATAAAGACGAACATATCGTCTTTGCCGCCGGGGTGGACACCAACGGCTACCTGCCGACCCACAACAAGGTCTATAGCCAGCCACAAAGACCGGGTGAACCCGCCTGGAACATGGGCAATTGCCGCAACCGGCGCATCTTTGATGACCGTGCCGGTCTGATGGCCGGGCGCAATACCAAACCCCATCTGCTGCAGACCTATTTCCGTGACATGGGCGATAGCGTCGTCTTCATGAAGGAATGCGACGTGCCGATCATGGTCAATGGGAAACAGTGGGGGAACCTTCGGATCGGTTACAAGTCCTAGCCCCTGCACACCTTCTGGATAACGAGCAAGCAAAAAAGCGGGCGGTTCAATCACGAACCGCCCGCTTTTTCATGCCTTTAACGCTTATCTGAAATCAAACAGCTCCTGATGGAAGGCCCGGCTTGGTAATCCTGCCGCCACCAGATCGTCCCTGATCGCGTGTCCAAAGCCACTTGGCCCACAGAACCACACACCGGCCATTTGCCAATGCGCAACATCGCTTCGCAGGCGTTCACCGGTCAAAAAACCATCGCGCCCATCACGCCATTCATGCAATCGCACGCCAGCACGCTCTGACAGATCCTTGATCCGCGCCATCAGCTTGTCATCGCAATGTGGCGCTACCTGATAAAAATCGATCTCGCGCGGTGCCGGATTGGCCACCAGATCCTCAAGCCAGGCAACGAATGGCGTCAGCCCAATACCGCCGGAAATCCAGATTTGATGGCTTTGGTCACGATCAAGCGTGAAAGCCCCGTACGGGCCTTCAAGCTCCACCGGGGCACCCGGCTTCAATGTTTCCTGAAGCGTGCTGGTATAATCGCCCAGTTTCTTGGCGATGATGGTCAGCCCGGGAACCCCGTCATGCCAGGCAGATGCAATGGTGAACGGATGCGGTTCATTGCTATTGCCAAAGCGGGCAAAGGCAAACTGCCCAGCCAGATGACCTTTCCAGTCACCATCGGATTTAATCGCAATCTGAAGCGATTGCATCTCTGGAAGATAGTCAACTTCAACCACCTCGCCCTTGGATCGACGCCCGGCACCGATTTGCCCGAAAAGAACAATGATCGCCGATACCGTGCCAACCAGCAGCATGGCGGCCAACGCCCAACCAACCGGCGTTGCCCAGTTGGCGAAATCAAGCAGGACGATGCTGTGATACACCAGCACAAGATAAACCACCGCCAGAACCGTGTGGGTCTTGGCAAACCAGCGATACGGGATGCGCTTGATCAGGGCGACAAGGATCAGGACAACGGCGATATAGAAAGCCCACTCACCTACTGTTTCAGCCAGATGGCGATGTTCCAGAAACAGCGACTGCGCCCAATGCATGCCCGCCCCGTCCGGCCGTGGCCCGCGCCGACGCGGCGCAAGAAGATCAAGCGCCACCGCCCATTTCGGTGCCATCCGCCATGCCCAATGCAGGGTCGCCACCGCCAGAACGGTGATGCCAAGCCACTTATGCAGACGGTACGCCTTGTCCAGACCGCCCAGACGACGCGTCAGCCAAACCGGACGGATCGACAAAAACAGGATGAGGCTCATCATGCCGACAGCCAGAAACCCCGTATACTGAACCATCAGGTTCCGAAAACCGATAAAGTCATGATCGGCAAAAACATCGGGATTAACCGCCAACCACAAGGCGGACAGGCCAAGAAGCGTTCCAAAATATAGGCGCGTGATGTTCTTCATGGGGCTGGTTCCTGACAATCCAATAAAGGCCCGTGAAGTAACGATACCAACACGCGCCATCCGACGCTTTGATTTAAACAAAAACACTTCGTGGAATTATGTCGGGAAGCCCGCAAAACTGTATCAAAACGTATCAGGGCAGCTGCAAGACCCTGCAGCTGCCCTGATGTTTGATAAAACGACGTTCATCGGGTCCAAATCCCCGAAAGAACCTTAAATGGTCTTCTGAGCCTTAACTATGGGACTGCAGGATTGCTTCGGCGATTTCGCGCTCGACATCCTGGGGATATGCATAAAAGCCCGGCTTGAAAGATGTTGCCCCACCAGATGCCAACCAGTCGATACCGCGGATCAGAATGGCCGAGAACGGATCAAACAGATCCTTGCCCGATCCGCCCATGCCGGGCGCCAGGTTAAGCAAGCTTCCGCGATTGAGGAGATAGACCTCACGGCTGTTATCAAGCTCGAACCGTTCAATATAGCGGCGCATTTTGGTGCGCGGCTGGGTATCAAGCCATTTGACATCGATCTCGGTATTCGAATGGCCGACATTGACCAGGATTGCACCGCGACGGCATTGCTTGATTTGTTTCTCGCCCAGAATGCCAGAAAGGCCGGTGGCGGTAACAATGATCGCGCATTCCTTCAGGCCGTCTTCAAGGCTCACCACACGGCAACCATGATGCTGTGCCTCAAGGGCGCGGACCGGATCGCGCTCGGCGACCGAGACCACCGCCCCAAGATTACGCGCACGTTCCGCCACACCGCGCCCGACCGGGCCAAACCCGATCACCAGAACCGACCGGCCATAAAGGGCAAGACCCGTCACATTCGAAAAGACCGGCCACATTTCCTGCGCGACATGGTGGCGATTATGCAGACGGTCCTTGATCGCAATGTCGTTCCAGTTAAACACCGGGAAGGAATACTCAAGCTTTTCCACACGATGAACACCGGTCGTGGTGGCTTCAAGCGCGCCGTCAACCTTTTGGCCCTTTTTAACAAACGCCTCGATCAGCTCGCCACCCATATCCGCGACGATATCGGCGGGCTCAGACGACAGGATATCGATGCTATTGGCGTATTCTTCGGGTGTCATTCCGGAAAAGGCGTGGACCTCGACCCCGTTGGCGGCAAGGTAGGCGGCCGCGACATCATCGGTGCTATCCGGGTTACACGCGCCGACCTTGACCTTTGCACCGGCCTTTACAAAGGGCAGCAAGGTCGGAATGGTATCTTCAAGAACATGCTGGAAACTGACGATGGTCTTGTCACGCAGGTCGCGCTTGGCAACATAGTTTCCGTACTTCGCCGTCACCGGACAAATCACCTCGCGCCAGGCAAGGGTCTCGTCAGTGATCTGCTGGGCAAGGCTTGCGTCCTTGATGCGGCTGGTCTTGAAGGTCGTCATGGGGGTTGGTCTCTTAACTTCGTGGGACAAAATCTGCCCCCTAGTTAAAGCCAGTCTGACCGGATGAAAAGTATTTCTGATCATCCGGTCAGGTTTCGGCGAAATTTCCGCGATATGCGCAGATCAGTCGCGGGCGGGAATATTCACACCGCGTTGAACCGCCGGACGCTCAAGACCACGCTCAAGCCAGGCCGGAACGTTTTTAAATTCGTCATAATCAACCAGATCACCAGCGTCATAAAAACCGATCAGGTTGCGCACCCAACCCAGCGATGCAATGTCGGCAATGGTATATTCATCACCCATGATCCAGTCGCGTCCTTCAAGACGGGTCTCAAGAACTCCCAGCAAACGTTTGGACTCTTTGCGATAACGATCAAGTGGTCGCTTGTCCTCGATCTCCTTGCCTGCAAATTTATGGAAGAAGCCAAGCTGGCCCAAGATCGGACCGAGTCCGCCCATCTGGAAATAAACCCATTGGATCGCCTCAATGCGTTTCGCCGGATCGGCGGGCAGGAACTTTCCGGTTTTCTCGGCCAGATACTGAATGATGGCACCGGATTCAAACAGACCAAGTGGCTCACCATTCGGTCCGTTCGGATCAATGATTGCCGGGATTTTACCGTTCGGGTTCAGCGACAGGAACTCCGGGGTCCATGTTTCATCTTCGCCGATATTGATCAGATGCGGCTCATAGTCCAGACCGGTCTCTTCCAGCATGATGGAAACCTTTACCCCGTTCGGGGTCGGCAGGGAATAAAGCTGGATAACGTCCGGATTTTGCGCCGGCCAGCGCTTGGTAATATCGAAACTCGACAGATCAGCCATGATAAAGCCCTTTCAAAGTCAATAGGTTGTTGACCAATACATTTAGGCTATCACAACGATTGCGCCACCGGAAATCAGGCAACTAATTGTTTCCACCAACACTCCCGGACTTAAACACCCCAAGAAAGTAAAAGACGTTCCGTGGCAGCGATCTAAAGGGCAAAATGATCAAGATCCAGGATTGGCCGATACAAAGCTCCACAGGTACTTGGCGAAAATGGCGCGGTCACATTTCCGGATATCAAACCAACCACACTGGCCTCGCGTATCAAGAAATTCAAAATCGACCGCCGCAGCTTCGGGGAAAGCGAAACCATCGACTAATTGCGAAATATCCTATCGTCTGGTTGCCTGTTGCGTCCGTTTGGCGCAGCATGTCTCCGCCGGGCGCGGTAGAAGTCTGCGGGCAGAAACAGGGAAGAAACAGGAATGGCTGGTTTTTTACAGATTGGTGTGTTGATTGCGATGGCAGCTGTCGCAGGTGTTCTGGTCATGGGCATTGTTTCCATGGCGCGCGGCAAGGATGCACGCAAGCAAAACAAACTGATGCAAATGCGCGTCCTGTTGCAGGGTCTGGCCCTGTTGCTGCTTTTCATCCTGTCGCTGATGGCTGTTGGTTCCTAAGCCAAGCATACGCCTTGACCACACAAACCAAGATTACGGACGACACATGGTTCAACTGACTCGTATCTATACAAAATCCGGTGACAAGGGCAAAACCGCCCTTGGCAATGGCACCCGCGTTCCCAAAAATTCCGTGCGCGTGGACGCCTATGGCACCGTGGATGAAACCAATGCCGTGATCGGTGTTGCCCGACTGCATGCACAAGGCGAAGTCGATGAGATGCTCGCGCGAATCCAGAATGATCTTTTCGATCTGGGGGCGGATCTTTGCACGCCCGGGGATGGCAGCGATGATAATCCCGAACAACCCGCCCTACGCATTACTGCCAAGCAAACCGAGCGTCTTGAAACCGAAATTGATCAGATCAACGCTTCGCTTGATCCGCTGAAATCTTTTGTTCTGCCCGGTGGCAGTGCGCTTGCAGCACAGCTTCATGTGGCGCGCACTGTCTCGCGCCGGGCGGAGCGCCTGATTGTCGAGCTTGCCGGGGTTGAAACCATCAACCCGGAAGCCATGCGATATGTCAACAGACTGTCAGACCACATGTTTGTCCTTGCCCGCCACGCCAATAACGACGGCAAGGAAGATGTTCTCTGGCAGCCCGGACTGACCCGATAATCTGGCCCGATAACAGGATTATCGGACAAAATCCTTGTTCCCTTGCGGATTTTTGCCGTATCAAGACCGCGAAGGGCATCAAGATTTTCGTGAAGAAGTTGTCGTTAACGTCAACACCTTTACGTAAATTGACAACCTGCGTAGCACTACTTATTGTGCGTCGCGGGGAAAACATTACCATGCGGGTCCGCTTGCCTTCTGCCTTAGTAGGGAGCAAAGCCCGCAGTTTCGACAACAAAAACGAACAGGTCTGTCATGAAGGTTCTTGTCGCCGTTAAGCGCGTTGTGGATTACAACGTCAAGATCCGTGTCAAACAGGACCAGTCTGGCGTTGAATTAAACAACGTTAAGATGTCCATGAACCCGTTTGACGAAATCGCCGTTGAAGAGGCCATCCGCCTCAAGGAAGCAGGTACTGCCACCGAAGTGGTTGCTGTATCGCTCGGCGTTAAACAGTGCCAGGAGACCCTGCGCACCGCCCTTGCCATGGGTGCCGATCGCGGCATTCTGGTCGAAACCGAGGACGAACTCCAGCCGCTGGCTGTTGCAAAGCTCCTGAAAGAAGTCGTTGCCAAGGAAAGCCCGGATCTTGTGATCCTTGGCAAACAGGCAATTGACGATGATGCCAACCAGACGGGTCAGATGCTGGCCGCGCTGCTGGATTGGCCGCAGGGCACCTTCGCGTCCAAGGTTGCCGTTGCTGACGGCAAACTTGATGTCACGCGTGAAATCGACGGTGGCCTTGAAACCATCAAGATTGATCTTCCAGCAATTGTGACCACCGACCTGCGTCTCAACGAGCCGCGTTACGCGTCGCTGCCGAACATCATGAAAGCCAAGAAAAAGCCGCTCGATACCATGAGCCCGGCCGATCTTGGTGTTGATACCGCGCCGCGCCTGAAAACCCTGAAAGTTGCCGAACCGGAAGCACGTCAGGCAGGTGTCAAAGTTGCCGATGTCGCAGAGCTTGTCGACAAGCTCCGCAACGAAGCAAAAGTAATCTAAGCGGGGATCAATCAAATGAGCATTCTTGTAATTGCCGAACACGACAACACCGAACTGAAGGGTGGCACGCTTAACACCGTTGCTGCTGCTCAGAAAATCGGTGGCGACATCAGCGTTCTGGTCGCGGGCGAAGGCTGCAAGGCCGTTGCCGACGCGGCGGCCAAGATCGAAGGTGTCTCCAAGGTTCTCCTCGCGGACAACGCTGCCTACGGCCATTTCCTGGCTGAAAACATGGCAGGTCTGGTGGTCGAACTGGCTGATGATTACAGCCACGTTCTTGCGCCGGCATCATCCACGGGCAAGAACTTCATGCCCCGCGTTGCAGCAAAGAAAGATGTCGCACAGATTTCCGACATCACCGATGTTGTTGATGCGGACACCTTTGTCCGTCCGATTTATGCCGGTAACGCCATGGCGACCGTCCAGTCGTCTGACGCGCTTAAGCTGATTACTGTCCGTACCACCGGCTTTGATGCGGTTGCTGGCGAAGGCGGTTCGGCTGCCATCGAAGACGTTGCTGTTGCAGCCGATGCTGGCAAGTCGAGCTTCGTTGGTCAGGAACTGACCGAGTCGGAACGTCCGGAACTCACCGCTGCTGGCATCGTCATCTCTGGCGGTCGCGGTATGGGTTCGGGTGAAAACTTCCACCTGATCGAACCGATTGCCGACAAACTCGGCGCTGCCATCGGCGCTTCTCGCGCTGCGGTTGATGCGGGTTATGCCCCGAATGACTGGCAGGTTGGCCAGACCGGCAAAGTTGTTGCACCGCAGCTATACATTGCTGTAGGCATTTCGGGTGCTATCCAGCACCTTGCCGGCATGAAGGACAGTAAGGTCATCGTGGCAATCAACAAGGACGAAGAAGCACCGATCTTCTCGGTTGCGGATTACGGACTTGTCGGTGACCTGTTCGAGGCCCTTCCCGCTCTGGCGAGTGAACTCGACAAATAATCTGATCCCCGTTAGGGTCAAAGCTACGCATACTGTTGTTTTGACCCTTGGGGACGAGTGGGGAACAAATGGCTTCGTTGGAAGATATTAAAACCATTGGCGTAATCGGCGCCGGTCAGATGGGCAATGGTATTGCACATGTGATCGCACTGGCTGGTTACGACGTCCGAATTCTCGACATCTCGCAAGAAGCCTTGGACAAGGCCATCGGCGTGATGGAAAAGAACATGGACCGACAGGTCAAGAAAGAGATCATTACCGCAGCGCAAAAAGACGCTGCGCTGAAACTGATCTCAACCGGAACGGAATATTCCTTCCTGTCTGACTGTGATCTGGTTATCGAAGCGGCCACCGAAAACGAAGAGATCAAGAAACAGATCTTCAAGGCCCTGTGCCCGGTGCTTGGCCCGGAAGCGATCATCGCGACCAACACTTCATCGATTTCGGTCACCCGTCTGGCGTCCTATACCGACCGCCCGGCGAAGTTCATGGGCATGCACTTCATGAACCCGGTACCGTTGATGAAACTGGTGGAACTGATCCGCGGCATTGCCACAGACGAGACCACCTATCGCACCATTCATGAACTGACCAAAAAGCTTGGCAAGGACACGGCGAGTGCCGAAGACTTCCCGGCCTTTATCGTCAACCGCATCCTGCTTCCGATGATCAACGAGGCGATCTACACCCTTTACGAAGGTGTGGGGAACGTCGAGTCCATCGATACTGCAATGCGTCTGGGTGCGAACCATCCGATGGGCCCGCTGCAGCTGGCCGACTTTATTGGTCTCGATACCTGCCTGTCGATCATGCATGTCCTGCATGATGGTCTGGCCGATACCAAGTATCGCCCGTGCCCGCTTCTGGTCAAATATGTCGAAGCCGGATGGCTTGGCCGCAAGGCTGGTCGTGGCTTCTATGACTATAGCGGCGACGAACCGACCCCGACCCGCTAAGCGGTTGCATGCCAAGACAGGCATCAAGACATCAAAGCCGCTGCCCCGCAGCGGCTTTTTTTGTTGCATTCCGTGCTTCAACCATCTGGAATGGACCTTGCTCTAACCTGCGCAATCATGACGTCGGGAAAAATCAAACGGTTCTGGAGGCCGTCCGAACATGTATCTCGGAATTGATGTCGGCAC